>NZ_JBCPXV010000040.1:0-31817 GCF_039581225.1 Ornithinibacillus proteolyticus
GTTTCTCTGGTTGATATTTACAATGAACATCATTCCCAAAGGGAATAATCATGGAGGAGCCGTATGCGATGACCCGCACGTACGGAACTGCGAGAGGCGCATGAGTGATTCATGCGCCTACTCTATTCTTGTTTAGACCAGCTATTCCATAACTGGACAATAGTACTACCTTATGATAATTTGGGAGTGTAGTTAGCGAAGGGTTGGGACATAAATGGATCATACAGCACTTTTGATAAAAAATGTAACCGTATTCTTAGAGAACACAAGAATTCCTAATGGAAGTCTTATCATTGAACAAGGAAAAATAAGCGAGATCTATCCGGAAAATGAAAAGCCTAAACAGTATCCAAGTCGATTTAAAATGATTGATGGGGAAGGATTATATGCTGTTCCAGGCTTTATTGACGGGCACATTCACGGTGCTAATGGAGCAGACGTAATGGATGGAACAGACGAAGCATTAGATACCATTGCAGAAGCACTACCGAAAGAAGGGACAACTAGTTTCCTTGCAACGACGATTACCCAGTCAGTAGAACAAATTGAACAGGCACTACGTACGGTTGCGGATTATCAACCTAAAGAGAATGGGGCCGAGATAATCGGGATTCATCTGGAAGGTCCTTTTATAGAAGAAAGTAAGAAGGGTGCACAGCCACTAGAGCATATTCGTAGACCAGATAGTGCTCTTTTTGACAAATGGCAGAAGCTCTCTAATGATATGATTAAAACGATTACGATGGCACCAGAGCATGATCCAGAGGGATTGTTTATCCGCCATTTAGCAAATCAGGGTGTCAATATATCAGCAGGGCATACGGCAATTGATTTTAAAGGGATGAAAGAAGCGGTATCCAATGGGGTTAAGCAGGTTACACATTTATGCAATGCCATGACAGGGATACATCATCGAGATATTGGTGTAGTAGGAGCAACATTTCTGTTAGAAGAATTGCGAGCAGAACTTATTGCTGATGGCATCCATGTCGCTCCTGAAATGATAGAAGTAATCTATCGAAATATGGGAAGTGATCGGATAATGCTCATTACGGATGCCATGCGAGCAAAATGCTTACATGCTGGTACATATGAACTTGGTGGTCAAACCGTTTTAGTAGATGAGCATCGAGCTGTACTTGAGGATGGAACACTAGCAGGTAGTATTTTGAAAATGAATCATGGTGTTAAGCAAATGTTGAAGATACAGGATGTTTGTTTAGAGGATGTCATTAAAATGGCGAGCACGAATCCAGCAAAACAACTGGGAGTATACGACCGGAAAGGAAGTATTGCTAAAGGGAAAGATGCAGATATTTTATTAGTTGATGAGAACTTTACGATAAACTATACAATTTGCCGTGGTACGATAGCATACAAAGGAGACGAGTGATATGAACATCATATCTGCCAAGGATTATCAGGGTATAAGCTTGAAAGCTTGTGAATTTATTATTCAAACTATTAAAGAGTTAGACCGGCCAGTATTAGGACTTGCGACCGGCTCTACGCCAGAAGGTCTGTATCAATGTCTAATTAATCGAAATAAAGAGAATCAAGTTTCTTTCCAAGATGTGACCACATTTAATTTGGATGAATATGTAGGGCTAACAGCCAATCATCCGAATAGTTATCGCTATTATATGAATGAAAAACTGTTTCAGCATATTGATATTACGATAGAGAATACATATATTCCAAATGGTTCTGCCGAGGATTTAGAAAAAGAATGTGTAGCTTACGAGGAATTAATTCAACAACACGATTCTATCGATTTACAAATTCTAGGAATAGGCCATAATGGACATATTGGATTTAATGAACCTGGAACACCGTTTACTACCCGAACACATATCGTTGAATTAGCGGAGACTACTCGTAAAGCTAATGCTCGTTTCTTCAATTCATGGGAAGAAGTACCATCACAAGCGATTACGACTGGAATAGGTACGATTATGGATAGTAAACAGATTTTATTACTAGTATCTGGTGAGGATAAAGCTGAAGCATTGTACCGATTGTTACATGGAGAAATTACCGAACAATTTCCAGCATCCGTATTGAAGGACCATCCGAATGTTACTGTAATTGCAGATGAAGCAGCTTTATCAAAAGTGTATCAATAAAAAACTTGGCGTCATGATTGAAACGCCAAGTTTTTTCTATTCCTTTGTACTATCAACCTCGATTTCCACATACTTTTCGCCGATAGCTTGTATGACAGCTTGTCCGTTCGTTAAATCAGTCATCCATTCTTGAAAGGCAGTTTCCTGACCATCTTCTACATAGACAATAAATTCTACATTCTCCAGATACTGTATCGTTTCTAACATATGTTCAGAATTCCGTAATTCATTTTCAAGCTTGCCGAGTAGAGTATAATCGACCATGATGGAAATCCCTTTCATTAATTGTCTTTTAATAATTCCAACTGCTTTAATCGCTTCTGAGGTTGAACTGCCGTAAGCACGGATTAGCCCTCCAGCACCAAGCTTGATTCCACCGAAATATCTCGTGACGACTACTGCGGTGTCTTTAAGATTCTGTTTTTTTAGGACTTCAAGCATGGGCACTCCAGCTGTCCCGCTCGGTTCCCCATCATCGTTTGCCTTTTGGATATGGTCATGCTCTCCAATTATATATGCAGAACAATTATGTGTTGCATCATGATACTTTCTCTTCATTTCCTGGATAAAGCTCTGGGCTTCTTCTTCTGTTTCAACACGTTTAATCGTGCCTATAAATCTTGATTTTTGAATAACGATTTCGTGTGATCCGCCATCTTTATTCACAGTATAATAGTTGGTTAACACAGGAATAAATCCTCCTCCTAGTTGTGTTCTAGTCTAATATAAGGAAAAAATATGTTTGAGTAAAGAAATGTTTGGGTATATGTTACTAGGGTAAATGCAAATAATTAATCATTTTTATAAAAACTTTCCAAATAACCCTATAAAAAAAGATTTTTAGCACGTATAATTATACCATAGGTTGGTGAGTGCTGATGGCAGTAAAAACTAGGGAAAAAGCTTTAGATTATATTCTCAACGAAATGGTAGACGTAGTTGAGAACAGTAAGGATGAGGTTTTTCACATAAGTGAGGAGGCTCGTACGGAGTATGAACGATTGCTTCGAGATTTGGAGTACACCAAGGCTAAAGTATTACGTTACATAGATGAAGGTGACAAATTAGAGCAAAATGTTCGGTACTCAAGAAAGCGTTTATCAGAAGTCAGTAAATACTTTGACCGCTATTCTGAAGATGAGATTCGAGAAGTATATGAATCGACACATGAGCTTCAGACAAAACTAGCCATGCTTCGTCAAGAGGAAAAAGGACTACGTGAAAAGCGTGATGAGTTGGAGAGAAGACTGCAAAACATTGATCATACGATTAAGCGTGCAGAAAATCTTGCCAATAAAATATCTGTCATACTCACATATTTAACAGATGACTTCAGGCAAGTAAACGAAATGATAGAAGAGGCTAAGGAAAAACAGGAATTTAGTTTAAGAATTATTGAAGCACAAGAGGAAGAAAGAAAACGAATTTCTAGGGAAATTCATGATGGACCTGCACAAATGCTTGCGAATATTCTCTTACGCTCTGAATTAGTTGATCGTACCTTCCGTGAAGGAAGTACAGATGATGCTTTAGAAGAAATTCGAAGCTTACGTAAAATGGTTCGTTCATCACTTTATGAGGTTCGTCGTATTATTTATGATCTGCGTCCAATGGCCCTCGATGACTTAGGTCTAATTCCAACGATTAAGAAATATATCACGACTACATCGGAGTACAACAATATCAATATTGAATTTACATCGATTGGTGAAGTAAAACGAATAAATCAGAAGTATGAGATAGCAGTGTTTCGATTAGCACAAGAAGCAATACAAAATGCTGTAAAACACGCGGAATCAACCTTAATTACTGTTAAGATTGAAATATGTACAAGAAATTTAAATTTAATCGTAACAGATAATGGAAAAGGCTTCGAT
Source organism: Ornithinibacillus proteolyticus (assembly GCF_039581225.1). Classification (NCBI taxonomy): domain Bacteria; kingdom Bacillati; phylum Bacillota; class Bacilli; order Caryophanales; family Bacillaceae; genus Ornithinibacillus; species Ornithinibacillus proteolyticus. The sequence continues at coordinate 4,004 of NZ_JBCPXV010000040.1, forward strand.
CCATCTATAAAACGAGATAAGTCATTTGGTTTAATGGGAATGAAAGAGCGTGTTGAGATGTTTGATGGTGTAATGGATATTAAATCGACTATTGGAAAAGGTACAAAAATCATTATTCAATTACCCATGGAAGGGCTCTTTTAACATAGATATTATAGAAATTGTCTATCAGATAAACGTAATAGGGGAGAATATTACGTAATGGGGAGGAACAGACAATGAGTTTAGAAAAAGATGTTAGTATCGTCTTAATTGATGATCATAAGTTATTTCGTGAAGGGGTTAAACGTATTTTAGAATTTGAACCATCATTTAATGTAGTAGCAGAGGGTGATGATGGTGCAATGGCAACTAAGCTAGTCCAAGAATATAACCCAGATGTAATATTAATGGATATCAACATGCCAAACATGAATGGTGTACAGGCTACTGCTGAATTAGTACGTAATTATCCTAAATCAAAAGTAATTATCTTATCGATTCATGATGATGAAAGCTATGTAACACATGCACTGAAAACAGGTGCACAAGGATATTTATTAAAAGAGATGGACTCTAATTCACTTATTGAAGCGATTAAGGTTGTTAGTGAGGGAGGCTCTTACTTACATCCGAAAGTAACCCATAACCTCGTACAAGAATATCGTCGACTAGCAAAGGAAAACGTAGCTGTTGGTATAGGTGGAAGCCGAGTAGAATACCATCGCCCTTTACACTTGTTAACTAAACGTGAGTGTGAAGTACTGCAACTTTTAGCGGATGGTAAAAGTAACCGCGCTGTTGCAGAAGCGTTATATATTAGTGAAAAGACGGTTAAAAACCATGTAAGTAACATTCTTCAAAAAATGAATGTAAATGATAGAACCCAAGCAGTAGTATCTGCAATAAGAAAAGGCTGGGTTGAGGTATTATAATTTTTTTCTGAAATAGATCCTTGGTATTGATAATATCAAGGGTCTTTTGTTGTGTGTAGAGATAACCAATATGTTAGGGAGTTCCTTATTGCGGAAAACGCTATATTTTTTCAAATAGCTGGATACAGATTGAAGTAAACAGTTATACTGATTTGGTATATTTTTTTGACTTTAGTTATGTATCCACATATCTTGGTGCATTTTTTATTACATTCATGTAGAATATAAGAAGCACACATTTTGTACAATGAAAATAAAAAATTGGAGAGGAAGGGAAGAAATGAAGGTTGCTGTAATGACTGACAGCACTGCATATATTCCAAAGGATATGCGTGACGCTTACGGAATACATATGATTCCGCTAAGTGTGAACTTTGGCGATGAAACATATCAAGAGGAAATTGATATTTCAACAGAAGAATTTTATCGAAAGATTAAAGATGTAAAAGAACTTCCAACTACTTCTCAGCCTGCTATTGGTCTGATTACGGAAAAATTAGAAGAACTAAGTAAAGAGTTTGATGCAGTGATATCGGTTCATTTATCTAGTGGTATTAGTGGTACTTACCAAGCAGTAGTAAGTGCTGGGGATATGGTAGATGGAATCGATGTTTATGCCTTTGATTCTGAAATTAGTTGTATGGCTCAAGGTTTCTATGCCATAGAAGCGGCTGAAATGGCAAAGGAAAATAAGTCACCAGAAGCAATCATGAATCGTTTACATGAAATGCAGGAAACAATGCATGGATTCTTTATGGTAGATGATCTTACTAATCTACATCGTGGTGGCAGACTTAACGGAGCACAAGCACTTGTTGGTAGCCTTCTACAAGTGAAACCGGTGCTACACTTTGTTGATAAGATTATTGTTCCTTTTGAAAAAATTCGCACCCGTAAAAAAGCACTAAATCGTATCTTAAGTATGTTAGAAGAGGATGCTAAGGAAGACAAGGTAGCGAAAGTAGTGTTTGTTCATGCAAATGATGAACAAGCTGCTATTGATTTAAAAGAAGATTTTAATGAGAAATACCCCAATACGGAAGCCCTAATTAGCTACTTCGGACCTGTAATTGGTACGCATGTTGGTGAAGGTGCAATTGGAGTATGCTGGTACTATAAATAAGCAATCATTTTATTTTTTATATTCATGGCTGTCAGGATATCTGGCAGTCTATCCTTTTAAAAGAAAGTGAGTGAGGATATGACGAATATATTAGAATCTTCCAAACGACCTCCTGATATATATCAATACGCTGGTAAATTACTTCTCCAATCGGAACTTCCTGCTGATGCTAACCTCCAACTGTTTACCTCAATCCCATCTATAATGAGAAAGCCATTTTCCTTTACATGTATGCGCTGTGGAAATCATAAGCACTCCTTATTTGGCAAGATACCCTGTGCTAAATGTAATAAGACACATCTTTACTGTAGGAATTGTATTCAAATGGGTAGAGTGATGGAATGTGAGTCGTTATATTATTATTCTGGTGAAGAGCCAACTTGGACTAACTATCCTTCGCCAATGACCTGGAAGGGGGAGCTTACTCCTGCTCAACAACAGGCTTCTAGTAAACTAGTACAAGCTATACAGGATAGAATGGAAGCGTACTTAGTTTGGGCAGTTTGTGGATCTGGAAAGACCGAAATGCTTTTTGAGGCTATTGAAAAAGGATTACAGCTTGGAAAAAGGATTTGTATTGCCACTCCTCGTGCTGATGTTGTCCGTGAATTGAAACCACGAATCCAGTCCGCTTTTCAAGAAGTACCAATCCAAGCTTTTTATGGTGGAAGTAAAGAGAGAGACGGGTCCACACAACTCATTATTGCGACAACCCACCAGCTATTACGCTTCCATAAAACCTTTGATATCATGATTATTGATGAAATTGACGCATTTCCATATCATAATGACCCCACTCTGGCCTTCGCAGTAAATCGTGCAAAGAAATCGACCAGCACTACGATATATTTAACCGCGACGCCAAGACAAGACCTTCGTAATCGCATTGCACGTAAACAGCTCCCACATACGTTTGTTCCGATTCGCTATCATGGCCACCCACTACCTGTTCCACAAATGGTCATAAGTTATTCCTTGAAAAAATCATTGAAACAAAATAAGCTACCTAAGCCTTTAATAAACTGGATGACCCATAGAGAAAATACGAAACGGCAGATGCTACTGTTCGTTCCAACCATCGAACTGGCGGAGAACTTAGCGACCATGTTGAGGGAAATGAGGAATTTACCTTTCCAAGCAATTGATTCCGTTCATTCGGATGATGAGGAAAGAATAGAGAAGATTAATCAATTCAGAAATCGAGAAATTGATCTACTAATATCCACTACCATATTAGAGCGAGGGGTTACGTTTCCATCTGTAGATGTGATGGTATTGGATGCAGGACATGCGGTATTTGATGAAGCGGCATTAGTTCAAATTGCTGGTAGGGCTGGAAGAAGTGCAGATGATCCAACCGGAGAAGTAATATTCTTGCATGAAGGGAGAACAGAGGCAATGGTTCAGGCCATCCAATCGATTAAGCAAATGAATAAAAGAGGGGGATTTTAGAGGATGAATTGTTTATGCTGTCATGAAGAAATAATCATTGAGTTGGACTGGGCTAATTTTTTGTTCCCGCCAAAGTCTAGCAAGCTTTGTGATAATTGTAAACGGCAGATGACGCTCCTTCATGGAAATCGGTGTAACCGGTGTAGTCGTGTAACAGAAGATAAAATATGTGATGATTGCTTGCGATGGCAAAGGTATTATGATGGGGTCGATGTACTCGAGTATAATTACTCTGTCTATACGTATTCTTCATTTATGCAAGACCTAATAGCGAAATGGAAATACCGAGGAGATTATGAGCTCGGTACAGTATTTGAAGATTCCTATTCCACATTCTTCCAAAAAGCATTTGCTTCGATTAAAGATGCTGTTATCATTCCAATTCCTTTGAGTATGGAAAGACTTCACGAGAGATGTTTTAATCAAGCAGAAATGTTAGCTTCATTTTTATCCCTTAAGAAAATGAATATCCTATCCCGCACCCACGGTGAAAAACAATCCAAAAAGTCTCGAAACGAAAGAATTTATTCTGAAAATCCATTTATATTGCAGGAAAAACTAAACAATCCTGTCATTCTTGTCGATGATATATATACAACAGGTACTACGTTACGTCATGCAGCCAAGTTATTGAAAGATGCCGGATGTCCCGAAGTATATTCTTATACGTTAATTCGTGGATAATTGGTATGGTGTGGTATGATAATGTTATGAGGAGAAATGATGGAAATGGCTGAATTAACCAACTGTACAAAATGTGGCAAAGTATTTGTGAAAAATCTTCGAGATATTTGTCAAGATTGCTATAAGGAAGAAGAAGCTGCATTTAAGATAGTATATGAATTTCTAAAAAAACAAAAAAATCGAGAAGCTACATTACGAGAAGTGGTGGAAGCAACAGGAGTAGAGGAAACATTAATAACGAAATTTATTAAGGAAAAAAGACTACGTACTTCGATGTTTCCAAAGCTCGGATACCCATGTGAACGATGTGGAACCCCCATTACGACTGGTAAAATATGTACTTCATGTTCCGTTGAACTTCATAAGGAACTGAATAATATAGATAAGATTGAAAAAGTAGTAGAACGGAATAAAGAATCGCAACCAAAAGAGAATATTTATTATACGTTAGACAAACATCGTAGATAATACTTTACTTAATAGATAATATGCCGATATAGAAAGTAAGTATCAATTCGATCGGATTATTAGTGAGGTGATCTTATGAAAATAAATGGACCTAATCAAACGAATTTTAACCCATATAAGAATCAAATCCAACAGCAAATGGATAGGAAGAAATCCGCTAAGCCACAGGATCAATTACAGATTTCGTCTCAAGCGAAGCAATTACAGGAAAATACAAAAGCAAATGCTAAGCGTGAAGCATATGTGCAAGAAATAAAGAATCGTGTTGAATCAGGCGAGTATACCATCGATTTTGAAAAAACAGCACAAAAAATGATCGATTTCTGGTCGAAGCAATAAGAGGAGGACTCACCAATTGTCCGTACAAGTAATTATTGAAAAGCTCGAAAAGCTAATAGTGGCTCATGAACAATTGTTAGACCTTTCAAAGGAAAAAACAGCTATCGTTAAAGAAGGCAATGTGGAAAATTTGCAACCTGTATTAATAAAGGAACGTAAAATCCTACAGCAAATCACTCAACTAGAAGAGAGTCGGCAGAAAGAAGTGGAGGATTGGTTTGCGAATCATGGCCTAACCAATGAGGAAGCAACCGTTACTAATTTAGTTAATCAACTAAGTAATCATGAAGAGCAGAAAGCGATAGAAGAAAGTGCTGTTCGCTTAACGGAAGCTATCGTGAATTTAAAACAACAGGAACAATTGAACATGGCACTAATTCAACAGTCTATGCAGTTTGTTCAGCTTTCCATTGATTTACTGAGCCCATCGTTAAAAAACTTGAATTATGGAAAAGAGCAAGAGAAATCACAGATTAATCGCTCGGTCTTTGATTCAAAAGCATAAGAAAAAATGATAGAGAAGGAGAAATGAAATGAGTACTTTCCACGGCTTGGAAATGGCGAAAAGAGCGCTATTTACCCAACAATCTGCTTTATATACAACTGGTCATAATATTTCAAACGCGAATACAGAAGGTTATTCGAGACAACGTGTTAATTTTGAGACGTTGCCAGGTTATCCAAGTGGTTCAATTAATCGTCCACAAATACCTGGCCAACTTGGACAAGGTGTACAAGCTGGGTCAGTGGAACGTATTCGTGATAAATTCTTAGATCTTCAATTTCGTTCGGAAAACAGTAAAGCGAGCTATTGGGAAACAATGTCCGAATCCCTTTATCGTGTGGAGAGTCTTCTAAATGAACCTTCAGATAGCGGTTTATCTAGCACGATGGACAAGTTTTGGCAATCATTACAGGATTTAGCGGGTAATCCTGAAAATTCTGGTGCTAGATCTGTTGTCGTCCAACGTGGGCTAGCAGTAGCAGATACATTTAACTATATAAGAGAAAACCTAACGAAGATGCAAGCAGATGTTAGCAATCAGATTGATGTAACCATTGGTGATGCAAATTCTATTCTTCGTCAGATTAATCGAATTAATGATCAAATTAAAGAACTCGAGCCACATGGCTATGTAACAAATGACCTATATGACCAGCGTGATAACTTAATTGATAAATTATCCGGTATTGTGAATATAAAGGTTCATCGAGATCCGAGTTCAGAAAGCGCACTAGATATTGCGGATGGTCTAGCTAAAATCGAATTAGTACAAGATAATGGACAGTCCTATCCTACCCCTATTTTTCTTTTAGAACCAGGTGAAGAACCAGTAGAGTTTGGTCTAAATGAAGAGAAGGAAATAACGCTAAATGGTGAACCGGTAGAACTTCCTTCAGGCTCGTTAAAAGCATTAAATGATGTACTAGGAACAAATAACGCAGATGAGAACACGGTATCATTTACAACGCTTCTTAACCAGTTGGATGAGTTGGCGCAAACCTTTGTTGATAAGTTTAATGAACAGCATGCAGAAGGTAAAGATATGAATGGTCAAGATGGAACGGATTTCTTCCAATATAATGATGGCGTCATGACAGTAGTTGCTAGTTTAGTAGATGACCCTAATTTAATTGCAGCTAGTGAAAATGGAGATAGTGGAAATGGAGCTAATGCATTAGAATTAGCCAAAATGTTTGAAGATAAAAATGAAGACGATGCTATTAATGGAAAGTCGATAAAAGGCTTTTACCAAAGTATGATTGGTAACTTAGGTGTGGCAGCACAGGAAGCAAATCGAATGGCAAATAATACGGTAATCCTTCGTTCTCAAGTGGAAGAGCAGCGGATGTCAGTAAGCTCTGTTTCACTTGATGAAGAAATGACGAATATGATTAAATTTCAACATGCCTATAACGCAGCAGCTAGAAGTATGACTGCAGTGGATGAACTTTTAGACCGAATCATTAACAATATGGGAATTGTAGGAAGGTAGGAATGTGAAATGCGTGTAACACAATCAATGTTATCTAATAATATGCTACGTAATTTAACGAATAGTTACGCTAATCTGGGAACCTATATGGATCAATTGACTACTGGTAAAAAAATCAACCGACCTTCTGATGATCCTGTTGTTGCGGTAAAAGGAATGGACTATCGTACCCAAGTATTACAAGTGGAACAGTTCCAACGTAATACAGGTGAAGTACATAACTGGATGGACAATACCGATGCTGCACTAGATCAGGCAACAAAAGCACTTCATCGCATTCGGGAACTAGCTGTTCAAGCTAGTAATGATACGTATGATGATGCAGAAAGAATGAACATAAAAGCAGAAGTTGAACAACTTAAGCAACATTTAATTGATATCGCCAATACAAATGTTAACGGTAAGTATATATTTAATGGAACAAATACAGATGTTAAACCAATTGAAGACCCTAATAATATAACAGATTTGGATTCGAGTCCAGTAAATATTGAAGTATCAAGTGGTATTGTTATTAAAGCAAATGTAAATGCTAATGAAATATTTGGAAGTGAAGCATTTAGTAGAATAGACGAATTAATCAATGCTCTAGGTGGAGAGGAAGGCACTATCGATCAGGCAGCAATTGAATCTAGTATCGCATCAATTGACGAGAATATTGACAATGTTCTTAATGCTAGAGCCGATTTAGGGGCTAGAATGAATCGCTTAGATTTAATCGATAATCGTCTTAGTGCCCAAAAGATATCTGCTACACAAATGATGTCGAAAAATGAAGATATTGATTTTGAGGAAGTTATTACGAAGCTTATTACACAAGAGAGTATTCATCGTGCAGCATTATCAACAGGATCTAGAGTCATTCAACCAACATTAATTGATTTTCTAAGGTAAACAAGCCCTAACCCGAATAAGGGTTTAGGGTTTTCTTTTTGATACTGCCAAAAGTCTATTTCGTTTACGGTGCTAAATTTTTTAAAATGAGGGATGGATTGGAATGGAATTACCACAAATTAGGATGCAATCTCAAATGGCTAGAATTACTATGATGACACAGCCTGCTATGCAAGAAATTCGCCAACCGAAAGCAGACTTGTCTATTCACCAACCACATGCAGAACTATCCATAAGAACGATCCCGTCCAAGCTCACGATAGATCAAACCCAAGCCTGGGCAGATATGAATCTTAAAACAGCCCCTCTATCGATTGAGGAATTCGCTCAATTAGGCATGCAGGGGGCGCAGGAAGGCACGGCTAGAAGAGCAGCACAAGGCACAGAACTGATGAAAATAGAAAATACCGATAACCCTCTCATTAGCCAAGCAGTTCAAAATGCTTTTCGACCAGAACGTCCATTAGGTATCCAGTTTATACCATCCGTATTCTCTGTTAACATTAACTATCAGCCTTCAGAGGTAGAAATTGATAGTAAACCAAACAAGCCGATCATCGAAACGCAGGTAAATAAACCGGAAATAAACTATACACCTGGCTCTGTTGATATCTCGCTTGCTCAGTATGCAGAGCTAGACATTGATTTTATAAATCTATTTCCAACTGATAAACAATAAAAAAGGGTGGTTGTCTTGAAAATACCAACTAAATATCTTGGTGATGTGGTAATTGATAAAGAACAAATAATACATTTTCAATCTGGTATCCCTGGATTTGTAGAAGAGAAGGAATTTGTACTCCTAAATATCCCAGGTAACCCAGTGTTTCAATTTTTACAATCAGTAAAATCAGAAACACTTGCATTTGTCGTCACGAATCCGTATCAATTTTATAGTGAATATACATTTGAATTGGATGATTCTACTATAGAAGCTTTGGAAATAAACAGTGAAGAGGATGTTTTAATAGCATCCATTGTAACCTTAAAAGCACCCTTTGAGTCTAGTACCATTAACCTTAAAGCGCCAGTTCTAATTAATCAGAGAAAGATGCTTGGTAAACAGTATATATTGAATACTGATAAATATGAAAGCAAGGCATCCATTAAACCGACTACAGCTGGAAAAGGGGTGTAGTAATGCTAGTACTAACACGGAAGCGAAATGAAGCAATTCAAATTGGTGATAATATAGAAATTACAGTATTAGCAATTGAAGGGGATCAAATTAAGCTTGGCATTACTGCTCCGAAATCTGTAGAAATACACCGTAAGGAGATTTATATAGAAATACAGAATCAGAATAATGAAGCAGCCAACGTTTCAGCGGATTTGTTCGATTTATTAAGTAAGAAGAATGATTCATAAGTCATTGCTAAACATTTATTCTATTTAAACCGATATAAGAAGAAATATTTGTAAGGAGTTGCAGAGGATGCGAGTAGAATCTGTATCAGTTGGAACAAAATCCTTGCAAAGCAGTGAAAACAACCATAGACAATTAGCAGAACCTAATACTGTTGTGCAAGAACTAAATGTAAAAATAAATCCAGAATCCACTAAGAAACAGATAGAAACAGCAGTGGATAAGTTAAATGATTTTATTGAACCATTAAAAACTAGTCTTAAATTTCAATTCCATGAAGAATTGAATGAATATTATGTTGCTGTTGTTGATCCAAACACGGATGAGGTGATTAAAGAAATTCCTCCTAAAAAGATATTGGATATGTATGCAGCAATGGGAGAGTATATGGGGTTTTTAATTGATAAGAAGATATAAAAGGGGTGAAGCGCAATGAATAATATGCGTATTGGTGGTTTAGCATCAGGGATAAATACGGATGATATTATCCAAAAAATGATGGCGGCTGAGAGAATGCCATTAGATAGAATGCAACAGGACCGAACCTTGCTAGAATGGCAACGTGATGGATACCGTGAAATCTATCAAAAGCTTTACGAAATGGATAATCAATTAATCTTTGATATGAAATTAAGTAGTACATATAAATCGAAAGCAGTTAGTTCTTCTAATAGTGGAGTGGTAACCGCGACTGCTACATCCGGTACGATGGAAGGGTCTTATAATATTACAGTGTCGCAATTGGCTTCTAGTGCTATTAATAGAAGTACAAGTAGCATTGTGAAAGCTGGTGAAACATTTGATCCATCTAAGCCACTTGGAGAACAAGTGGATAAGCTTGCTAATGGAATTGAATTTGGTGAAACATTTACATTTTCTACATTTGATGAGAATGGTAAAAAGATTGAGCATACATTCTCAGTATCAGAGACTGATTCATTAAACGATGTGTTGAAACGTATAACGAAAGATGATAACAATGTGCGAGCCTTTTACGATACCACCGCTAAACAAGTCATTCTGGAAACAACTCGAACTGGAAACTATAATAATGAAGGGCCAGAAATCGTATTTGATAGTGGATCAAACTCATTTTTTTCTACTACACTAGGAATCAATAGTGAGAATGAACAAGGTGGTACAGATGCGAAGTTCACCTATAATGGTCTTGATTTTGAATCTAAAGATAATTCCTATGAATTTAATGGTTTAACATTAACATTAAAAGGTGTTTCAAAAGAAGGGGAAAGTACTTCTCTTACAGTAGAAAATGATATCGATGCGGCTTTTGACTCTATCATGAATTTTGTCGACAAGTATAATGAAATAGTAGAGTTAATTAATAAATCACAAACAGAAGAACGCTTTCGAGATTATAAGCCGTTAACAGAAGAACAAAAGGCAGAAATGGATGAAAAACAAATCGAGCTTTGGGAAGAAAAAGCTAAAAGTGGTATTCTTCGTGGAGATTCTATCCTAACCTCAGGCTTATCTTCTATGAGACAGACTTGGTATGCTAATGTTCAAACCGGTGGAGAAATTACATCATTAACGCAAATCGGTATTTCAACAACAGCGGATTATATGAATGGTGGAAAACTTAAAGTTAATGAAGAAGAATTGAAGAAAGCATTACGAGAAGACCCAGATGGTGTATTTAAGTTATTTTCAAACAATACTTCTTCCAAGGATGATCCTAGTCGTGGCTTAATTAACCGGTTGGAAGATTCTATTGAATCGACAATGAAGCGTGTTGAAGAACGGGCAGGTAAAACTACAACAAGCTCATTAGATAATTACTCCTTAGGTAAACGGATTAAAGATTTAAATACAAGAATATCAGATTTTGAGAAACGTCTCGTGTCGATTGAGAGTCGTTACTGGAGACAATTCGGTGCTATGGAACAAGCCATTGCTCGTTTGAATAATCAATCGATGCAATTATTATCCCAATTCGGCGGTGGAATGTAATCAAATTCTTATAAAAGGAGTTCTACCTTATGGCTTTAAATAAACCATATCAAGCATATCAGAATAATGCTGTTAATACTGCCTCTGGCGGTGAGTTAACACTTATGCTATATAACGGCTGTCTGAAATTTATTAAACAAGCAATGAAGGATATACAAGCTAATAACATTGAAGCAAAAAACACAAATATTCAAAAGGCACAAAGAATCATTCAAGAACTAATGATTACGCTGGATCAAGAAGTGGAGATTTCCAAACAAATAATGCCTTTATATGACTATATCCATCATCGCCTTATGGAGGCAAATTTAAAAAATGATGTTAGTATTTTGGAAGAAGTAGAAGGATTTGTAGTTGATTTTAGAGATACGTGGAAACAGGTCATCTTAAAAACAAGACAAAAACAACATGCACAAGGTGAACACGTATAATGAATCGCGTACAACCGATCTATGAAATTACAGTTAAAATGCAACAACTACTAACCAACAACGAAACCTCCAAAGATAGAGAAACGTTGATTGAGGAGGTAAACAGTCTCCTTTTACAACGAGGAAGTTATATGGAGGAAGTGAAAGAGCCCTTTACAATAGAGGAGCTGGAAATGGGAAAGAAGCTTCTACCTTTGAATAAGGAAGTCCAAGAAAAGATGGATCTTTTATTCCAAGGATTAAAGATGGAAATGAAACAGGTAAAGAAACAAAAGAATTCTAATCGCCAGTATACCAATCCATATGATAAGGTCCAAACGATGGATGGCATGTTTATGGATAAGCGTAAATAATAGATTAGCTTCCGGATTTTTAATCTGGAAGCTATTTTTTTAATTAACTGTAAATCAAGTGTAAACCGCATGAGGCTAGGTCTTTAAAGGGGATTATCCATATATGAAACTGCTAGGTTTACAAAAAAGGACATGTTTAGGCAGGAATTTTAAGGGTAAATATAGTATACTATATACAAAGGTAGAAAAGGAGTGACACTTTATGAAATTCAACATTCGCGGTGAGAATCTTACGGTAACCGAAGCAATTCGAGAGTACGTAGAAAAGAAGATTGGTAAGCTTGAAAAGTATTTTGAGAGCCCCTTAACATCAGATGTACATGTGAATTTAAGTGTCTACAACAACAAACAGCGTATTGAGGTTACAATTCCAATGACTAGTTTATTATTAAGAGCTGAAGTAGAGCATCTTGATCTATACGCTGCAATTGATTTAGTGGTTGATAAGTTAGAAAGACAAATTCGTAAATATAAAACAAAAGTAAATCGTAAATTCCGTCAAAATGGTGCTCCGAAGTTTGTAGCAACTAATTTGGCTGAAAAGTTAGACGAAGTAGAAGACTCCGATGAAATTGAAATTGTAAGAACAAAACGATTTGATTTAAAACCAATGGATTCTGAAGAAGCGGTATTACAAATGGACCTGTTAGGACACGCATTCTATGTGTTCCAGAATGCTGTAACAGGTGATACGAACGTAGTGTATCGCCGCAAAGATGGCAAATATGGTTTAATCGAACCAAATCATTAATATAATTAATCCCTACAGGCGATCCCTTCGGTGGGTCGCCTTTTATCTTTTTTAAAGGGATGGTGCTAACCCATAGGTATGTAGTTGGCATATGCAATTAAGTAGTGTTATTATTTAATATATAATAAATAAAATTATAATAGATGAAGGAATAAAATGAATGGTGAACCAATTACCAAATTTCTATGATCAAAGGTAAATAGTGGTGTTGAATGTGTAACACACGTCTGGTTCACTATGAGGATTGAGGAGCGTAACGATGGCAGGTTTTCTAAAAAAAATATTTGATGGGAATAAAAAACAATTAAATCGAATCCAACGTATTGTTGATCAAATTGAATCATTGGAACCTGATATTGAGAAATTATCAGATAATGCTTTGCAACAAAAGACAGAGGAATTCAAATCACGCTATGCCAATGGAGAAAGCTTAGATGACTTATTGGTTGAAGCGTATGCTGTAGTTCGTGAAGCATCAAAACGTGTTCTTAACATGCGCCCATTCCCAGTTCAGTTAATGGGAGCAATTGTATTGCATGAAGGGAACATCGCAGAGATGAAAACAGGGGAAGGTAAAACACTAGCTTCCACTATGCCAGCATATTTGAATGCTATCTCTGGTAAAGGTGTTCATGTTATTACTGTGAACGATTATTTGGCAGATCGTGACTCGAAGCAAATGGGTCAATTATTTGAATTCCTTGGATTAACAGTGGGATTGAATACAAATGGTTTATCCAAAGAAGAAAAGCGAGAAGCGTATTTAGCCGACATTACGTATGGTACGAATAACGAATTTGGCTTTGATTACTTAAGAGATAATATGGTTCTGTATAAGGAGCAAATGGTTCAACGTCCTTTAAATTTTGCAATTATTGATGAGGTCGATTCGATTTTAATTGATGAAGCAAGAACACCATTAATTATTTCCGGATCTGCTCAAAAGTCAGCATCCTTATATACACAAGCAAATGCATTTGTTGCCACCTTAAAGCGTGATGAGGATTATACGTACGACGAGAAAACAAAAGGAACACAGCTTACAGAAGAAGGAATTAATAAAGCGGAAAGCTACTTCCATGTGGAGAATCTGTTTGATTTAAATCATGTTACGTTAACACATCACATTGGACAGGCATTACGTGCACATGTTGCGATGCATCGGGATACAGATTATGTAGTTGAAGATGGCGAAGTAGTAATAGTAGACCAATTTACTGGCCGTCTTATGAAGGGCCGTCGTTATAGTGATGGATTGCACCAAGCGATTGAGGCGAAGGAAGGCTTAAAGATACAGAATGAAAGTATGACGTTAGCGTCTATCACCTTCCAGAACTATTTCCGGATGTATAATAAGCTTGCTGGTATGACTGGTACTGCTAAGACAGAAGAAGAGGAATTCCGCAGCATTTATAACATGTATGTAGTTGAAATTCCTACTAATAAACCGATTGCTCGTATTGATCACCCGGATAAGATTTACAAGACGATTAATGGCAAATTTAAAGCTGTTGTTGAAGATATTAAAGAGCGTCATAAAGCCGGACAACCAGTACTAGTTGGTACAGTAGCGGTTGAAACGTCTGAGTTAATTTCCCAGTATTTGAAAAAAGCTGGTGTTAAGCACAATGTTTTAAACGCGAAAAACCATTTCCGTGAAGCAGAAATCATCGAGCAAGCTGGTCAAAAGGGTGCCGTTACAATTGCAACGAACATGGCCGGCCGTGGTACAGATATTAAGCTTGGTGAGGGAGTATTAGAGCTTGGCGGATTAGCTGTAATAGGAACAGAGCGCCATGAATCAAGACGTATTGATAACCAGTTACGCGGACGTTCTGGTCGTCAAGGAGACCCAGGTATGTCGCAATTCTATTTATCGATGGAAGATGAATTGATGCGTCGATTTGGATCTGATAATCTTAGAAATATGATGGATAAGATGGGTATGGATGATGATCAACCTATTGTGAATAAATTCGTATCACGAGCTGTAGAATCCGCACAAAAACGTGTAGAAGGTAATAACTATGATGCACGTAAGAATGTTCTATCATATGATGATGTATTAAGGGAACAGCGTGAGATTATTTACAAACAACGCTTTGAAGTTATCGATGCGAAGGGTAATGAATTACGTACCATTATTGAGAATATGATAAGTTCTTCATTAGAACGTGTTGTTAATACTCATACACAAGATGATGAAGAAGAAAAATGGGATTTACAAGCTATTGTTGAGTATGTACAGGGTAACTTGTTAGAACAGGATTCCTTATCTGTAGACGATCTGAAAGGGCTAGAAACAGAAGAAATTCATGCATTAATTATGGATAAAGTTCGCGCCCGTTATGATCAGAAAGAAGAAGAGCTTGATGAAGAGCAGATGCGTGAATTTGAAAAAGTTATTCTGTTAAGAACAGTAGATACGAAGTGGATGGACCACATAGACCAAATGGATCAGCTTCGTCAAGGTATTCATTTACGTGCATACGGTCAGAATGATCCATTACGTGAATATCAATTAGAAGGATTTGCCATGTTTGAGGCAATGGTAGAAAGTATCGAGGATGAAGTTGCTCGTTATATTATGAAAGCTGAAATACGAGATAACTTAAAGCGACAAGCAGTAGTGAAAAACACCCAAGCAGTATCAGGTGGCGGTGAAGAAAAGAAAAAAGTCCGCAAACCATATGTGAAAAAAGAAACGGTAGGCAGAAACGATCCATGTCCATGTGGCAGTGGTAAAAAATATAAAAACTGCCACGGAAAATAAACTATCTAAAGCGGTCTGACCCCAACCGGAGTCAGACCGTTTTGAGGGTATTAATTAATTGGATATAACAAAATTTTTAGAGGTGACATGATGGAATTTAGTGAAATTAGAAACGAACTTGATCAAATTAATAACCGCATAGCGGAATTTAGGGGGTCTCTTTGACTTAGATGTCAAAAAGGCACGCATACAAGAATTAGAACATGACATGACCGCTCCGGGATTCTGGGATGACCAAAACGCAGCCCAAACAGTGATTAACGAGGCAAATGGTTTAAAGAACTTCGTAAATAGCTTCGAAGGGATAAACAATCGCTATGAAGACCTAGAAGTAACCTACGAACTAGCAAAGGAAGAAAATGATGCTGAGTTATTAACGGAATTAGAAGAGGAACTTAGCTCGTTAAAAAAGGAAATCAATGACTTCGAATTACAAATGTTATTAAGTGAGCCATATGATGCCAACAATGCAATCCTAGAACTGCATCCAGGCGCTGGGGGAACAGAATCACAGGACTGGGCAAGCATGCTACTTCGTATGTATCAGCGTTGGGCGGAACAGCATAATTTTTCCGTTGAAACAATTGATTATCTTCCTGGAGAAGAGGCTGGCGTAAAAAGTGTTACCTTATTAATTAAGGGACATAATGCTTATGGTTATCTAAAGGCGGAAAAAGGGGTACATCGTTTAGTACGTATTTCACCATTTGATTCCTCTGGTCGTAGACATACATCATTCGTATCCTGTGATGTAACACCTGAAATGAATGATGATGTAGACATTGAGATACGTTCAGAAGATATTAAGGTAGATACGTATCGTGCAAGTGGTGCTGGAGGACAGCATATTAATACGACAGACTCTGCTGTACGTATTACCCATATTCCTACGAACACCATTGTTACTTGCCAAAATGAACGTTCACAAATTAAAAACCGTGAAGCAGCCATGAAAATGTTAAAATCAAAGCTATACCAATTAGAAATTGAAAAGCAACAGCAGGAGTTAGCAGCAATTCGTGGAGAGCAAAAAGAGATTGGCTGGGGCAGTCAAATCCGTTCTTATGTATTCCATCCATATTCCATGGTAAAAGACCATCGTACAAATGTGGAAACAGGTAATACACAGTCCGTTATGGATGGCGAAATTGATTTGTTTATTGATGCTTATTTACGTTCACAATTATAATAAGATTGCATTTTTAATTTCTTAAAATTGTCAAAAACTGGTGTGAAACTAGATGAATATTCATCTTTAGCCAAAATGTGGCAATTTTGTGGCTGGTATATTTAATTAGAAGGGATATACTAAATGATGTATAGATATTCCAATGATTGGGGGATTTTTAATATGAAAAAATGGTTATTCGCAATTTTATTTGGAACAGTATTCGTACTTGGTGCATGTGGTGGAGAAAATGAAGCAGATGATAATGGTGCAGTAAATGATTCAGGTCAAACGGATGGTGGTGAAGCTGTAGCCTCCGCAGAAGATATTTATCAAGCAAACTGTGCAGCTTGTCATGGTGCTAATCTTGCAGGTGGTGCTGGTGTTGATTTAACACAAATTGGTGCAGAATTTTCATCCGAAGAATTACAAGATATCATTGCTAACGGTACAAATGGTAGAATGCCTGGTTTTGCGAATAAGCTTTCAGATGAAGAAATTCAACAACTATCTGATTGGCTAGCAGAGAAGAAATAACATGATAATGAAAAATAGCAAAGCTTAAGCTGAATGATGAGATTCAGTTTAAGCTTTTTTTGTTGTTTGGAACGGTACTTTTACTGTTGGGGCGATGGAGAGTGTTTCAGTGTCCTTCGGTTGAGCGATGGGAGGAAGGAGAAGATCGGTCAGTGCCCTTTATCGATTGAGCGAGTTAAAAAAGGTAACAGAGGGATGCTATCAGTGCCCTTTTTCGGGAGGAAGAGGGTAAAAAGGTAACAGAGAGCTGCTATCAGTGCCCTTTTTCGGGAGGAAGAGAGTAAAAAGGTAACAGAGAACTGCTATCAGTGCCCTTTTTCGGGAGGAAGAGAGTAAAAAGGAAACAGAGGGACAATGTCAGTGCCCTTTTTCGCGAGAGAGAGGATAAAAAGGTAACAGAGGGACAATGTCAGTGCCCTTTTTCGGGAGGGAGAGGGCGAAAAGGTAATAGAGGGACAATATCAGTGCCCTTTTTCGCGAGGAAGAGAGTAAAAAGGTAACAGAGAGATGCTATCAGTGCCCTTTTTTGCGAGAGAGAGGATAAAAAGGTAACAGAGAGATGCAATCAGTGCCCTTTTTTGCGAGAGAGAGGATAAAAAGGTAACAGAGAGATGCAATCAGTGCCCTTTTTCGGTGGGATGAGAGTAAAAAGGTAACAGAGGGACAGTATCAGTGCCCTTTTTCGGTGGGATGAGAGTAAAAAGGTAACAGAGGGACAATGTCAGTGCCCTTTTTTGCGAGAGAGAGGATAAAAAGGTAACAGAGAGATGCAATCAGTGCCCTTTTTCGCGAGGAAGAGAATAAAAAGGTAACAGAAAACGGCTATCGATGCTCTTTTGGGTTTGATATACTACTTTATACCTATAAAAAAGCACACGAGTTGTCATAATCCTACAATATTCCCAGAAATTTTACCGTTGAAATATAAATGTAATATTTTTTTGTCAAAAAAAGTTGTTGATTGATGTTATAATGTAAAAGAATCTTGTACAATATAAGGCTTTTTGACTAACTATAATAATAAAGGTGATTATAAATGATATTAATGAAGGATTTATATAAAATGTATGATAACGGTGTGACAGCTTTAAATGGAATTAATGTCGAAATTGATCAAGGTGAATTCGTATACATAGTCGGACCATCTGGCGCAGGGAAATCATCTTTTATTAAGCTTATGTATCGTGAGATAAAACCGACAAAGGGACAAATTTTCATAAACAATAAAGATGTCAGTGAAATCAAAGAAAAGGAAGTTCCATTACTTCGACGGAATATTGGGGTTATCTTCCAGGATTTCCGTTTGCTTCCTAAATTATCAATCTATGAAAATGTTGCGTTTGCACTAGAGGTTATAGAGGAATCTCCTCGTAATATTCGAAAACGTGTAATGGAAGTATTGGATTTAGTAGGGTTAAAAAATAAAGCTCGCTTCTATCCGAGTGAATTATCTGGCGGAGAGCAGCAACGTGTTTCCATTGCTAGAGCAATTGTAAATCATCCTAAAATCGTTATTGCTGATGAACCGACTGGTAACTTAGATCCGGAAACATCATGGGAAATTATGCGAGTATTTGAGCAAATCAATAATAGTGGGACAACCATTATCATGGCAACCCATAGTAAGGAAATCGTAAATACAATTAAAAAACGTGTTATTGCAATTGAAGATGGCGAAATTGTAAGAGACGAGCATCGAGGTGAATACGGCTATGAAAGCTAGAACTATCAAAAGACATTTTCGTGAAGGTGCAAAAAACATATATCGCAACGGCTGGATGACTGTAGCCTCGGTCGGAGCTGTAACGGTTACATTACTCTTAGTAGGTGCGTTTTTAGGTTTAATTTTAAACCTTAATCATATGGCAAAGAAAGTGGAAGAGGATGTCGTTGTGAAGGTCCTCATTGATTTAGCCGCAGATGATGAACAAGTCATCGCACTAGGAAAAGAGATTGAAAAAATCCCTAATGTAGCAAGTGTAGTGTTTTCATCTAAAGATGATGAACTTAATAGCTTGATTGATAGCATGGGTGATGGTGGAGACGTATGGGGTGGATTTAAAAATGATAACCCATTAAACCATGCCTATATTGTGAAGGCAGATGAACCACAGCAAACGACAGGTATTGCAAAAGCGGTTGCTGAGCTTGATGGAGTAGATTCAGTTACGTACGGGGAAGACGTTGCACAAAATCTCTTTAAATTTACCGATTATGCTAGAACAATAGGAATTATCCTAATCGCTGGTCTTGTATTAACTGCTATTTTCTTAATTTCCAATACGATTAAATTAACGATCATGGCAAGAAGTAGAGAAATTGGAATTATGAAGTTAGTAGGAGCAACGAATGGATTTATTCGTGGACCATTTTTCATTGAAGGATTATTACTAGGTGTATTAGGATCAATCATCCCTATTTCGGCAGTATTAGGTGGATATAAATGGATTGAATCTAGTATAACTACGGTGCAGACAATCGGCTTTGTAGAAGTGTTACCATTTAATCCCTTCGCATGGCAATTAGCGCTTATTATTCTAGTGATAGGTGCTGGAATTGGAATGTGGGGAAGTTTGATGAGTGTACGCAAATTCTTGAAAGTTTAATAGTGTTTTGAACCATGTGGAAAAGGTAGAGGAAGGTCCTATATCTTTTCCACAATAGATTTTACATACGAAAAATAATAGTTTTCTAGATTACTTGGTAACAGGGGGAAGATCGATGACAAAAAAGTTAGCAATAACTGGTTTACTGATTGGACTGTTCGCCTTTATGTCCATCTTGATTGATGTAAACCAGGTTTTCGCTCAAACGAAAGAAGAGCTCCAGCAAGAAATCGAGGAACTTGAGAAGGAACAGTTGCAGCTAGAAGAACAGAAGGAAGAAGTACAAACGAATAAAAATGATACAGAAGAGAAAATCCAAGAAAATTTAAATAAGCAGGGTACCGTTCAAGGACAAATTGAATCGATTGAACAGGATTTAGCAAATACGGAGGAAGATATTGCTTCCAAACAGGGTGAAATCGATACGACGAACAATGAGATCTATGAGCTAACGAATACGATTGATGATCTAACCGATCAAATTAAACAGCTAGAAGATGAGATTGAGATATTACTAGACCGTATCGAGGAACGGGAAGCATTACTAGTGGATCGACTTCGCTCTATTCAAAAGAATGGTGGACCGATAAAATACTTAGAAGTCATTCTCGGGTCTAAAAGCTTTTCTGATTTTATTTCAAGAGCGGCCGCTGTCAATGTTATGATGGACCAAGATAAAACGATTATTGAATCATTAGAAAAAGACAAGGCTGATGTTGAAACGAAAAAACGAACGGTGCAAGAGAACAAGAAAGAAATCGAAGCAAAACGAAATGATGTGGAACAGAAAAAGCTAGTATTAGAAGACCAAAAGAGAGAGCTAGTTGCATTACAAAGTCAACTAGATGAACAAAAGTCGGAAAGAAAGCGTCTGCTAGCACAACTGGAGAAAGAGCATGAAGAGTTAGAGGAATTCATGTTTACGTTGGAAGATGAACAAGCAATGATTCGTAAACAAGAAGAGGCGGTAGCGAAAGCAAAAGAGGTCGCAGAAAATAATCTTAGCCAGTTATCAAGCCCTGAAACGGGTGCAGTGAATAGTTCTTCCTTCATTTGGCCAGCTTCAGGAAGGCTTTCATCTCAGTGGGGACAACGCGTTGATCCAATTACTGGACAAGTAAGCTATCATCTTGGAATAGATATTGCAGCCCCTACTGGTACACCGGTTTATGCTGCCACAAATGGTGTAGCCGTAAGAGGTAACTTATCTGACACGTATGGTAACCATATATTAGTTGTTACGAAGATCGATGGAGTTGATTATACAACGCTATATGGCCATTTAAATGGTTTTGCCGTTGAAGATGGAACAGTCGTAGAACAAGGTCAGTTAATTGGTTATATTGGTTCAACCGGTCGTTCTACAGGCCCACATTTACATTTTGAGGTGCATAAAGGTGGATGGATAGGTTTTTATCCTCCTAACACAAATAATGTAAATCCTATGGATTATTTACCTTAAGCGTATAGGGGAGGAGCATTACACATTCGGTGTAATGCTTTTTTCTTTTCTTCTTTAATAAAAAAGTTTGGCGTGTGCTACGCTTTTTCGATATGATTATAGAATAAGTAGTTTTGAATCTTAACGATAATCATTTCGTTTTTGGTGTTTAAGATAACTACCTAACATATAACTAATACTGGGGTGATATCATGAAATTGAATAAAGTACATATTGTGCTGATACTGGTTGGAGCCTTATTTCTAGGTTTTATTGGAGCATATGTGGGAGCAGCAATTGCACAACCAGGTGAAAAAGAATCCATTATCTCTGAGAATAATCTTGATAGTAATAAACAAGAGGCTGGTGAGGCAAAGGGAAATAATGAGCTACCAGCTCAATGGTCAAAAGTGGCTCAAGCCTATCATTTGATTAAGGATAATTATCTAGAGGGAGCTGAAGAACAGCAACTAATTGAAGGTGCTATTCAAGGAATGCTTGCGACACTAGGTGATCCGTACAGCTCCTATATGGATATTGAAACAATGGAGCAGTTTAATGAACAAATTGAATCCTCATTTGAAGGTATTGGTGCTGAGGTTAGTATGGTTAATGGAATGGTGACGATTGTATCGCCTATTAAAGATTCCCCAGCAGAAAAGGTAGGACTTCGACCAAACGATCAAGTTCTAGAGGTAGATGGAGAATCATTGGAAGGACTTGATTTAAATGAGGCAGTTGCCAAAATTCGTGGGGAAAAAGGAACAGAAGTCGTCTTAACTATTGTACGTCAGGGAACGACAGAACCTTTCCAAATTACTATTGTCCGTGACACCATCCCAATCGAAACCGTTCATTCTGAAATGAAAACTGTTGATGGGAAGAAAACAGGGCTAATTGAAATTACTAATTTTGCTGAAACAACGGCAGAAGATTTTGAATCACAGCTTAAAGCATTAGAAGATGATGGAATGGAAGGATTAGTTATTGATGTACGTGGGAATCCTGGTGGACTCTTAAATTCTGTTGAAGAGATTTTAGATTTATTTGTTCCAAAGGATATACCATATATTCAAATTGAAGATCAAAGTGGAAATAAAACGCCTTATTACTCTACATTAGATAAGAAAAAGGATTATCCAATCTCTGTTCTAGTAGACGAAGGCAGTGCATCGGCATCTGAAATATTAGCTGTGGCGATGAAAGAAATTGGTTATGATGTAGTTGGAACGAATAGTTTTGGAAAAGGTACAGTGCAGCAAGCCGTTCCATTAGGTGATGGAAGTACAGTTAAATTAACCTTCTTCAAATGGTTATCACCAAAAGGAACTTGGATTCACGAAACAGGTGTTGAGCCAACTGTGAAAGTGGAACAACCGAAATATTATTTCACAACCCCAATACAAGTAACAGATGAGCCTTTATCACTGGATCACTCTGGAAGCCAAATTGAAAATATTCAAATCATGCTAGAAGGCTTGGGCTATGATATTGACAGAACAGACGGTTATTTCAGTAAGGCAACAGAAGAAGCAGTCAAAGCCTTCCAAAAGGATCATGATTTAACGGTTACAGGGGAAGTAGACCAGGAAACAGCTGGAACACTGGAATCGAGCATTATTGAAAAAATCCGTAGTGGTGAAGATGATTTACAATTAGAAAAAGCATTAGAAGTGGTACATTAATTATGATACCAAGGCTTTGACACCTGATGGAATAAAGCAAAACTAGAATGATACAAGATGGTAGCTCGGGAAAGATATAAAGCATTTTATGGAAGCATAGGGCAAACTAAAAGCCCTATAGGAGCATGAGAGGTTAGCCAAAGAATGAATGTATAACCGAATGATACACGAGATTAGCTTTGGAAATATACGTAGAGACCAAGTGATGCACCTGTATCTACTAGCAAGGCTACGTAGCAGGATCCCTTGGCGGAGGGGGAAAAGCCTGATCCACTTAGCGAACAAGGGATGAGCGTATATTTCCGGAGCAAGGTTTGTGCTAATCATTCGGTTTTGTTATACCTTCTAAACGTGTGTCCTAGTCTTGTCTTATTTTACATCATTATGTTTTCCATACGTTCTTGTAAAAATTATACGGTAAAAGCAGGAAAAGAATCGACAAATGACGAATATATAAGGTTATAATTAACTTATTAACAGGAACTGTAGATTGGGAAGGTGAACACAAATGTTTCAGGATTGGTTATTAGAATTTGGTAAAGGAATTGGAAAAGTCTTTCTCAATCCACTTTTATATTGGTCTATTGTATTGATTACGTTAGTAGGCATAAGAAGAATCAAGCAGGAAAGAAGAGATTTTGGAACTAAGGTATTCGATATCTTCTCGGAGTGGAAGGGAACGATTGGGTTTTCGGTTTTTATTGGATTATTTTATTCAGTCGTAACGATAGCAATTGGTATGGTAGTTACATATGAAGTGCTTATTATCCTAAGTATCGTTACGATTCTATTAAGTCTTACATTACGTTTTTCTTTCCTTTCCCCAAGTTACACCTTTGGGATTACCTTTTTTGTCTTAATGTTATTTCCTTTAGTAGCGGATAATGTTACGTTTATTCCTAGCTTAGGAGAGGTTAATTATTCTGTCATTGCCATTTTATTAGCATTATTTTTATTTGTAGAAGCGCATTTCCTAAGTAGAATGAAGATCTATGAGACATATCCTGGATTAGAAAAAGGAGCTCGGGGCAGTTGGATTGGTAAGCATATAATTAAGAAGTTCTCCATAATCCCGTTTTTTACTTTAGTACCAGCTGGACTTATCGAACCATTTGCACCCTATTGGCCATTTCTGTCTATCGGTGGGGAGAATTATGCGTTAGTCCTTATACCAGTTGTTTTAGGCTTTGAATTTGTAGTGCGAGGTAGTTTGCCATATAAGACAGCGAACCAGATTGCGCTACAGCTATTAGCATTAGCTGTACTAGTTCTAGCTATTGCAATCGGTAGTATCTTCGTACCGTGGCTAACGATTGTTGCTGTTGTCGTAGCAATCATTGGAAGAGAAATTCTTAACTACCGACATCGCTCAAAAGATAATGCGAAAAGCTCTTATTTCAATCATACGAACGATGGCTTAAAAGTTCTCGGTGTTATCCCGGGCTCACCAGCTGATCGTTTACAAATTCTAATTGGCGAGACCGTAATGAAAGTAAATGGTAATCGAATCCAAAGTGAAGATGATCTCTATGAAGCATTACAGCAGACAGGCTCTTTCTTTAAGGTGGAATTACTTGATCACAATGGTGAGGTTCGTTTTATTCAAAGTGCCATGTATGAAGGCGATCACCATGAATTAGGGTTACTATTTGCAGGAGAGCCATATCGGACAAAATAATATAGAAGACCGTATCCATAGTGAAAAGTACTCTATAAGTAGACATTAAAAAAAGTCTACCTATAGGGTGCTTTTTTGTGTGAAGAGAATAGATAAAAAGTCTAGGTAGTACTAATATTTTTGTTGATTTTCATCCAAACTAAGAATGCAAAATATGTACAGGAAGGATAATTGTATGGATGAAAAGCTATCTATTAGGGTTCTGGAATGTATTTGAT
Source organism: Ornithinibacillus proteolyticus (assembly GCF_039581225.1). Taxonomy (NCBI): domain Bacteria; kingdom Bacillati; phylum Bacillota; class Bacilli; order Caryophanales; family Bacillaceae; genus Ornithinibacillus; species Ornithinibacillus proteolyticus. Next base: position 28,853 of record NZ_JBCPXV010000040.1, read on the forward strand.
CCGCTATATTATTCCTTTACTAGATTGCGCTATGTAAAGGATCAGGAACAGAATCGAACGGTATTTCGTGTTCGACTTACTCGATATAAAGGAAGACGTACGATATTACAGGACGGTACTATTATTAATAAAAATGACCTGCTCATTAAGATTCATCTTCATAATGTGAAAATCATGAATGATTTATATGCAGAAAAAAGTGACACGAAGCGTGCTGTATACATTTACCACCTAGTCAAACGAGCCATGCCGCTTTTGGCAGACTATGTAAAACATCATAAGCGCTATGATGAGTTAAAAGGAATAATAGGAATTACTACCTTACATAAAGGTACCAAGCGACTAGGTTTCGATAATGTGTTTATCCATAACCCAGTATATAGAATGTATAAAAAAATAACCTTTACTCCAATTAATTATTTGGCTAGCTCATCCAATCATGAATATCCCATGTACTTATTCATGTCAAAGGATGAGCTAGTTACTAGATATGGGTCTAAAGTTAAATAGCAACGTCATGGAGGGTGATTTCAGGGCGGCTGCCGACCCGAATGTTTACACCTGTTTGTCCTAATCCTTCACTAATATAAAAAGGGGAGTCATTATGGATATGCAATCCTTTTATCATATTTAAACGTGGTAGTTTTCCCATTTTTACTAAGTGGTATGCTTTTGGATAAAGGATTTGTCCACCATGGAAATGACCTGCTAATAAATAATCAAATGGATAATCATCCATTTCGAGAACTACGTTTGGATCATGAGTCAGGACAATATTAAGACCATCATTAACCTGACGATAGGATTCTTCTAGGTCACTTCGATTGGTTGAGTAATCATCAATGCCGATTATATTAATCTTTTGACCGTTTATCGTTATTGTTTTAGAGCTATTTTGCATAACGATACAACCGTATTGTGTAAGAATCGATTTTAAATCTAATAAATTCTGCCCTTTTAGGACATAATCATGGTTACCAAGTACAGCGTAGATGCCATGTTTTGGCTTCATTTTTTGGAGAACCTGAAGATATGGTATTAACTTGGGTAGGGTACGTTTTCTATCAAGAAAATCTCCAGTTAGTGCAATGATATCAGGTTGCTCATGCTGTAGTTTGGTAGCTAATTGACTTGGTGTGATAGAGATATTTTCAAGGTGAAGGTCAGATAAGTGTAGGATGGATAAGTTAGAATGATTTGTTCGATGTTTAGTAGAGATTTGTATTTTATTTATTTGAATATCTTTCGTATTTAGGTTTGCTTTATATAAGAGAAAGCCAATAATGATGAACAATAGTGTAGAAATAATATATGTCATATGAATTCCTCCCCGAAAACGATTATAACATGGCTATACGAATAGATTCATTGGTAAATCAAGGGATTCATTTGAATGATAGGGTGAATATATTGGATACGAAATCAAAGAGCCAAGCATTATTACTACCATTTATGCAAATTCCGACTGGGCATCATCATGTTGCTGACGCAGTGATAGAGGAATTGGAGCGTGCTGTGAAATCAATCAACTGTGAAAAGGTGGATATATTATCGTATAGTTTTGGAAAAGTGGAACGACTTGTCTCTGCTACGTATTTAAATTGGATTAAAATGGTCCCAAAAGCATATGATGTGGTCTACAATAGACTTGCTGTAAAAAATCATACGAAACGATCTAGACAGCGTGTATATGAAGCAATGTTCATAGCGTTTTTTAAGAAATTAATGAAAGAAACAGAACCAAGAATATTATTCTGTACACACTGTCTTCCTTCCAATATTGCTAGTGTTTTAAAGCAAAAAGGAAAGTTACATGCAGTTACAGTGAATGTATATACCGACTTCTTTATTAACCGTGTATGGGGGATTAGTGGTATTGATTATCATATCGTTCCATCGATAACGGTCAAGAAATTTTTATTAGATTTAGGTGTAGACGAGGAGAGGATTTTTGTAACCGGAATACCGGTACATCCAGTTTTCCGAATTCCGTATCAGAAAAAAAGCAATCAGAAGCTCCATGTATTAATTACAGGCGGAAGTTTAGGGATTGCATCAATGGACAAACTAATCCCTAGTCATCCGGAAATAAAATACACGGTTTTATGTGGGCATAATGAAAAGCTATATCAAGATCTTTCAGAATGGAACCATCCATATGTCCAGCCCATTCGCTATGTGGATAGCAAAGCGAGAATGAATGAGCTATATAATCAAGTTGACGCCGTTATTACCAAGCCTGGAGGGGTAACAATTAGTGAATGCTTAATGAAGCGAATCCCAATTTTCACTTGTAATGCCTTACCTGGTCAAGAAAAAGTAAATGAAATGGAATTAGCTCAATTAGGCATTGTTAATCAAGTAAACCCATTCGAAAGAAGTATCGAGTCGCAAGTGAAGGAATTTTTCCAGGATAACGAAAGACAACTTATGTACGAGGAAAATCTAAACTTATATCATGAATATGTAGAAAGAAATTCGTTGTCTGAAATATTATTAACTATTTGTAAGGCATAGAGTTTAGCCGTTCCTATACTTTTATTAGGTAGACGAAAAGGGTGTAAAGAATATTTGACATCCCTTTCGTCTGTTTTTATAATAAGGATGTAAAAACTATTTGACACACAGTCGAATATGAAGGTGAAAATAAGATGAAAAATCGAATTAAAGAATTTCGGGAAAAAAAGCATCTATCTCAAGGAAAGGTTGCAGACTTGTGCAATGTGAGTAGGCAGACCATTAATGCAATTGAAAACGACAAATATGATCCTAGCTTACAATTGGCATTTGATTTAGCAAGTGTATTAGGGGTTAAGGTTGATGAATTATTTATAAGTGATAGGAGCATTCCTGTAATGAAGAAATTTGAGGATTGAAACAAAAAGAGCCCTCTTGGTATCATACGAGGTGTCCAAAGCTTCGAAGCAAAAATGGACCCTTAATTTAAGTAACCAAGGAGGACTCA
>NZ_JBCPXV010000041.1:0-31685 GCF_039581225.1 Ornithinibacillus proteolyticus
CCGCCAAAATGGGTAAATCTAGTTTAGGAAATGGAAATGATTTCAAAAAACTGGTTCCAAGCAATTTTCAATCGCTTGGAACCAGTTTTTTATTACTTACAGGCTGGTTTTGTCCCAGCCTCTTTTTGTGTGATGACATTATCTTCCACTTTCAAAGAGGACGAGAATCATAACCGAGTGATGAGTAGGTAGAGGGTGTTCTAATATTTTTTTACTAGGGTTAATCTATAAAACATGTTAAAATAAATAGAGTTATAGTATATGGAAACAGAAAAACTAGGAGTGAAAAGCATGTCTTTTGGTAAGAAATTATCACGTTTTTTTTATAATCGAGCTGAAACATCAGATAAACATTGGGATAAGGAATTGCAAACCCATTATTATAAAACAACTAAAGACAAAGGACTTGCTGCATTACAAGACTTAGTTAAACGTTCGAATAAATTCGAGATTAATTCTGTTTCTACTGAGCATGGTGAAATTAGCTTTCATATTGCCAAAGGCAAAAAAGCGTTTATTATTGCAACGGTTATTATGGTACGTCCATATCAAACTGCTATTGATTTTACAGTTTCAACGGAGTCGGCATTACCATTTGACTTCGGCTATAGCTCAAAAGTAATCAAGCAATTATATGAGAATTTAAATAAAGAATTACCATTGATAGATAAAAATTAGATTTTACTGTTAGATGAATGGGGTTTATTAAATGAGATGTTCAAATTGCCAGAATAAGAATACAAAAGTACTGGATTCGCGGCCAATTGAAGAAGGACGTTCTATTCGTAGAAGACGTGAATGTGAGAAATGTGGTTATCGTTTTACAACCTTTGAACGAATTGAAGAAGTGCCACTTATTGTCGTGAAAAAGGATGGTAATAGACAAGAATTTAGTCGTGAAAAACTAGTTCGTGGGTTAATCAGAGCGTGTGAAAAGAGACCCGTTTCCATTGAACAAATAGAATCGATTGCTTTTGATGTGGAAAAGGCATTACGGAATACTGGTGCATCTGAAATCGATAGTGAAGAAGTAGGCGAAATGGTAATGGAACGACTATCGACTGTTGATGATGTTGCGTATGTACGATTTGCATCGGTATACCGACAATTTAAAGATATAAATGTTTTCCTTGATGAATTAAAAGATTTAATTCAATCGGATAAAAAGAAATCATAAATGATAGTCAATATTTTAGAAAGAAGGGTTAAGATGAACATAGGAAAAATATTGCCTGTAGATGGTTATACGGTTGATTTACAAGGTAATTTACCTGTTGATTACATGAAGTCATTAACCCATCTTTATCAGCCATTATTAGGTATGAAGGCAGTAATGTTATATCAAACACTTTTACATGAGATAGATTTTCAGGAAGAAGTACCGATTCAAACACACCACACCTTAATGAATTATTTAAATATATCACTTGTGGAGATGTATGAGGAACGACTTAAATTAGAAGGTATAGGTTTGTTAAGAACGTTTGAAGAAAAGACAACGGAGCAGACGGTATTTCACTATATACTTAAAAATCCGTTCTCACCTTCTGATTTTTTCCGTGATGCGATGCTTTCTCAGCTTTTATATCATCATGTCGGGAAAGATAAATATATGCTTTTAAAATCTCGCTTTCTAGGAAAAGAGGATCAACCAAGTGGAAGAAATATAACCGCTTCATTCGGCGATGTCTTTGAAACCATTCATTCTGAAGTTACCGTCATGCAAAATGTCAATCGAATCCCTGAAAATACAGGACCACAACTTGATTCGGTTGATTTTTCTTGGGTGGAACAAATGCTGAGATCAAGAATGATCCCTTATAAACGAGTATTAACTACGGAAAATAAACGGATAATCAACCAAATGATGCATTTATATGGACTAGCAGAATATGAAGTGGAAAAATGCATCTTATGGGCATTAACAGATGAAAATAGATTAGATATTGAGGAATTTAAAGAAGCTTGCCATGATATTTTCAAAACATCTCGCAGGGAAGCGGCTGTTCAATTAGCTGCAAAAGTCTCAGAACAACCACAAGTAGAATCCACTACACCAAAGCAGCCAATGTCTAAGGAAGAACAACTCATTCATCAATTAGAAACAATATCACCAAAGCAATTACTAGAGGATTTATCAAGTGGTAATTATGCTTCAGAGCAGGATTTAAAAGTCATTCGTGAAATTATGACAACTCAGGGATTACCATCGCCGGTAATGAATGTATTAATTCACTATGTTTTGCTCCAAACTAACATGAAGCTCTCGAAAGCATACTTAGAAAAGATCGCAAGCCACTGGTCACGAGCCAATTTGAAAACTGCTAGAGAAGCGATGATGTTTGCGAAAAAAGAAAAAGAACGTTACCGTATGTCCGTCGAGAAGAAGCAACAAAACTATACCAATTATAAGAAGCAAGGAGCTAAGACTGAGGTTGTACCAGATTGGTTTAAAGAACGGAAGAAAAAAACGACAGAATCCAATACAGAGGCAACCATTGATTTAGAACGGGAACGGGAGGAAATAGCCTCCTTACTGCAACAATACTCGAACAGTTCGAAAAAATAATCAGTACCAAGGATGATTGACACATGAAACCAGTACAATCAACATTAAAAAAATGGATGGAAAGAAATGAAAACTTCCAGGAGAATTATAATAGGATAAAAAATGAAGTATTAAATGATCCAGAAATAAAAGAATTTCTATCCTTATATCCTGAATTACCACAACGTGAAATAGAGAAGAACTTGATCAAGTTATATGAATATAAATCACAATCGAAACAATGTGAGCATTGTGCTTCTCTAGGCGGTTGTAAAAATATGATCAAAGGCTATTCACCTATCCTTCGCGTAGAGGACAATGAAATACATTTATCCTATGAGAAGTGTCATAGCCGTATTGTCTATGAAAAAGAACAAGAACAAAAGAAATTAATTCAGAGTCTATACATGCCAAAGGAAATCCTAGAAGCTACGATTGATGGTATTGATGATGACCCACATCGCAGTAAAGCAATTCGTGAAATTATCACATTTATTGGCCAGGTGAAAAACGGACTACCTCAAAAAGGCTTATACCTTTACGGGCCGTTTGGCGTAGGAAAAACGTATTTCCTAGGAGCTATCGCTAATGAATTGAAGAAATATAATTTGTCTTCCATGCTCATATATATGCCAGAATTTGTCCGTGAGATTAAATCTTCTATTAAAGATGATTCCATCAATGAAAAAATAGACTACTTTAAAAAAGCAGATGTGCTAATGCTAGATGATATTGGAGCGGAGACACAATCTGCATGGTTCCGAGATGAAGTACTAGGAACCATTCTGCAATATCGGATGATGGAAAGATTACCAGTCTTCTTTACCTCTAATTATAGTATGGATCAACTAGAGGAGCATCTAGCCAAAACAAACCGTGGCGATATAGAAGCTGTAAAAGCAGGAAGAATTATGGAAAGGATTAAACAAGTAAGTAAAGAGGTACCGATCTTTGCAAGTAATAGAAGAGAACAATAGAGAGACTCGGAAATAAATATAAGCTGTAAAACCGAATGATACATGATACTAGCTCCGGAGCGCGGTATATGTTATTCATTCGGTTTTTTATTTATATTCTTACTGAATGATAGTGGAAAAGAAGGCAATAGAGCCTATTCACCCAATTTAAAACGTATTGTAACCTATGCAATTACTAAATTTTACTAGTTTTGATGGATTTATCATTTTTTAAAAAGTATGTCCATATAATGTAACAGTTTGGTTTTGGATGAGGGTGATGAGGCTATATGGACGTTTATTTTGCTTCGACTAAAGAAGTAATCAGTTTTTGTGAGCAATTATTTCATTATAACAAGAAAATTGAATTACATTGGAAAACACATGAGGATTGGGGGAATCATTTAAAAATTGACTATCAGCTTACAGAAAATGAATTAGTTGATTCCATTGCTAAATCAATGGTAGATGTGTTCGTTGATCACCGATTATCGAATATGATTCGGGAAATCATCAAGGAATACTATTATTATTCAAGTGATGATGAAATTGAGAAAATTATGGATTTAACTCATTGGTTAGTTTCGGGTGAAGATGATGAAAGTGTACAAATACGGAAACAAAAGGATGATCCACTTCAACTTCTCTTTTCTTTATTTGTAGCGGATGTAAAAAGCTCCACAACTGTACATTTTGATTCCGTTGTGAAGTTTAGATTAAAAGTGTTTAAGGATCATATGGTTCATCTTGTCGGACTTGCAATTGATGAATACAAGCGAGAGGAAGATCACCAGGAATTTGTCAATATGCTTAGAGAATATATTGCCAAAAAGGAACCAATTTATAATGTAGTGCATATCGTACAAGGAAATACTTTTTCCTTCTTTAAGTCAGATGGCAAGAGATTTTCTAGAATGGAATTAAAAATGCTAATGCAGAGGGAGCCACTCTATATCGTAGGCTTAGATGAGGAGGAATTGAATCTAGCCCCTTTAGTGGCCATGGCCCCGAAGAAAATAAAAATCTATGGTGATCATCCGTCTGAGCCAAAGACATTGACGGTAATCAATGTTTTTGAGGAAAGAGTAGATTTTGAACCATATCATAAATTTCCATTTCATTTTTATTTAAAAAATCAATAACAGGACTTGATTATCCTATTAACTAGCGCTATAATGTGGATTATATTTAATATATTCATCTGTAAGGATAAGGACATGGTCATTTGATCCTGTTATGTGTAGAGAGGGAAGCCTAGTGGTGAAAGCTTCCTCATACAGCCAAATGATTACCACCTTTGAACACTATTATCGAACCATTACGTAGTAGATAGTAGCGTATATCTGCGTTAAAGATTGAAGCCGTATTCGTTATATTTTTAACTATACGGGAATTAGGGTGGAACCACGAGACCAACGCTCGTCCCTTTGCAATGTATGCAGAGGGGTGGGCGTTTTTTATATGCAACTTACTTTTTCTATTTAGTTGAGATCACCGCCAGAATACCCGTTACATTTTATAGAGGCTGGGACAAAAACTATAACAAAGGTAATAAAAAGCGAACAACCAACACATTAGCCCCGGAAATATACGGAGACTCCTGTGGGAGGAAAGGCATCGGTGAGACCCCGCAAGAGCGTTAGCTCTGAGGAGGCTCACCAGCCGCCCACGAACCGCAAGTATATTTCCGGGGCGGGTCCTTGCTCATCATTCGGATTTTGCTTTAAGGTAATTTTTTTGTCCCAGCCACTCCTCTAGGATTTCCACTTATATGTAGTGGTTGTGTTTTGGCTATGTAGAGCATGCAAATGGTAATACTTGCTTCGCTCTAATTACAAGTTTAAAAAAGATAAGGAGTGTTATTCATGTCAGAAATTACTATCGTTTTCCCTGATGGAGCTGAAAAAGCGTTCCCTCAAGGAACTACTGGGGAAGATATTGCAGCATCTATTTCACCTGGATTAAGAAAACAAGCATTGGCCATCAAATTGGATGGAAAGCTTTATGATTTAAAGCGTGAATTGAATGAAGGTGGAGCTATCGAAATTATTACGTATAAAAATCAAGAGGGAGTTGAAATTGCCCGTCATTCAACTGCTCATTTAATGGCTCAAGCAATTAAACGTCTATATAAAGATGTGAAGTTTGGCGTTGGTCCAGTCATTGAAGAAGGTTTTTATTACGACTTCGATATGGAGGAAAAGATAACTCCGGAAGATCTTGTAAAGATTGAAAAAGAAATGAAGCGTATTGTCGATGAAAATCTTCCAATTGAACGTGTAGAAGTTTCACGTGAAGAAGCGAAGAGAATGTTTGAAGATATTGGTGATGATCTAAAGCTAGAATTAATCGATGCAATTCCTGCTGATGAGCAAGTAACAATCTATAAGCAAGGTGAATTTTTCGACCTATGCCGTGGTATTCACGTACCATCCACTAGCAAACTAAAAGCATTTAAGCTACTTAGCATTTCCGGTGCATACTGGAGAGGGGATAGTAATAATAAACAGCTTCAACGTATATATGGAACAGCATTTGAAAAGCCTGCTCAAGTAGAAGAATACCTACAAATTCTAGAAGAACGTAAAGAGCGTGACCATCGTAAACTAGGTAAAGAGCTTGGGATTTTTACAGTTAATCAAAAAATCGGCCAAGGGCTACCACTTTGGTTACCAAAGGGTGCAACTATCCGTCGACAAATTGAACGATATATCGTCGATTTAGAGGAACGTTTAGGGTACAATCACGTGTATACACCAGTACTGGCTAATGTAGACTTGTATAAAACAAGTGGACACTGGGATCATTACCAGGAAGACATGTTCCCTGTCATGCAAATGGATAATGAAGAATTAGTGCTTCGTCCAATGAACTGCCCACACCATATGATGATTTTCAAAAATCAACTGTGGAGCTATCGTAACCTTCCAGTTCGTATTGCAGAACTTGGAACCATGCACCGCTATGAAATGTCTGGTGCTTTAGCAGGATTACAGCGGGTACGTGCTATGACATTAAATGATGCTCATATTTTTGCACGTCCTGATCAATTGAAGGAAGAATTTATCCGAGTGGTTGAATTAATTCAACATGTGTATAAAGACTTTGGAATTGAAGATTATTACTTCCGTCTTTCTTATCGTGATCCAGAAGATAAAGAAAAATATATTGATAATGATGAGATGTGGGAAAGAACACAAAGCACGCTAAAAGAAACAATGGAAGATATGAAGCTTGACTATGTGGAAGCTGAAGGTGAAGCAGCATTTTATGGTCCAAAGCTAGACGTACAAGTAAAAACAGCACTAGGTAAGGATGAGACATTATCCACAGTACAAATTGATGTATTATTACCGGAGCGCTTTGAGCTTTCTTATATTGGAGAAGATGGTAAAGAACATCGTCCAGTTGTTATTCACCGTGGTGTAGTATCCACTATGGAACGTTTTGTTGCATTCCTATTAGAAGAATATAAAGGAGCTTTCCCAACTTGGTTAGCACCTGTTCAAGTAAAAGTAATTCCAGTATCTCCACAAGTACATCTTGACTATGCGAAGAAAGTAGCAGAGAAATTACAATACCAAGGTGTACGTGTGGAAGTGGATGAACGCGACGAGAAGATTGGCTACAAGATTCGTGAAGCCCAAACAGAGAAAATTCCATTTGCACTTGTTGTTGGGGATAAAGAAGTGGAAGAAGATGCAGTTAATGTTAGAAGATATGGAGAGCAACAATCAGAAACCATTTCATATGATAATTTTGAACAACTAATCAAAGAGGAAATTGAAAAGAAAGTGCTACTTAAGAAGAAATAACAGGATGATTTTGTCTTATATGAATTAAAATATTTTCATATATAAAGTCAGGTGAATCGTGCAGTACATTAGGTATTGCATCATTCACCTGACGTATTCTCACGATTATCCGATAACTTATGTAGGTACGAGACTTCCATTTTTCGGATAAGTAGTGTATACTAGATTATGAAATAAGGGTTGACATTTTATTCAGTTACGTGTTAATCTTTAAAAGTTGAATAAAATTAAATGATCTTGATGACAAGTAGAAGCACCCGCTTCTCACCTGCTCGACGCGTAAGTAGTTGACTGGTTTACATCTTTTATGAACGATTAAAAGACATGTGGGTGCATTTGTGTGCCCACATTTTTGTTTGATTAGAGCTTGTCAGGTAATGGATCAGACCCGATTATAATTTGGAGGTGGCTGGCTATTAGCAAAGATATGAACGTTAATGAAAAAATTCGTGCGAAAGAAGTACGATTAATTGATTCAAACGGTGATCAACTTGGAGTGAAATCACGTCAAGAAGCATTGGAACTTGCCCAAAAAGCTAATTTAGATTTAGTTTTAGTGGCACCTAATGCAAAACCACCCGTTGCAAGAATCATGAACTATGGGAAATTCCGTTATGAGCAACAAAAGAAAGAAAAAGAAGCTCGTAAAAATCAAAAAATTATTAACGTTAAAGAGGTACGCTTTACACCGGGAATCGGCGAACATGATTTTAATACGAAATTAAAAAATGCTCGTAAATTCTTAGAAAAAGGTGATAAAGTAAAAGCTGCTGTTCGTTTCCGCGGACGCGCAATTACTCACAAGGAGCTAGGTCAAGAGGTATTAGATCGCTTTGCAGAAGCGGTGAAGGATATCGCAACAGTGGAATCTAAGCCTAAAATGGAAGGCCGTAATATGTTCATGATGCTTGCTCCAAACAATGAAAAATAATAAGCATTTAAGCATTCGAGGAGGAAATCAACATGCCAAAAATGAAAACCCACAAAGGGTCTGCTAAACGTTTCAAAAAAACTGGTTCTGGAAAAGTTAAAAGATCACATGCATACACAAGCCATATGTTTGCACACAAATCTCAAAAACAAAAACGTAAGTTACGTAAAGGTGCACTAGTTTCTTCTGGTGACTTCAAGCGTATCAAAGCAATGCTTCCTAAATAAGGAGTATTTAAACAGTAAAGCAATCATTAAACTAAACTAAATGGACATACAATGTATCGTATTAGGAGGGAATTACTATGCCACGTGTTAAAGGTGGAACAGTTACGCGCGCACGTCGTAAACGCGTACTTAAATTAGCTAAAGGTTACTATGGTTCTAAGAGAACTCTATTTAAAACTGCAAAACAACAAGTAATGAAATCAGGTCAATATGCTTACCGTGACCGTAAAAATAAAAAACGTGAATTCCGTAAGCTTTGGATCGCACGTATTAATGCAGCAGCACGTATGAACGATCTTTCTTATAACAAATTAATGCATGGTTTAAAATTAGCAGGTATTGAAATCAACCGTAAAATGTTGTCTGAACTTGCTATCAATGATGAGCAAGCATTCGCTCAACTAGCTGAAAAAGCTAAAACTGCATTAAACAACTAAGATGAGGTGATGAGGGGATTTCCCCTCTTACCTCATTTTTTTATGGATAAACAATGGCAGTATTTTAGATAAAAGATCTCTCACCTTAAGAAAGGAGAATAACGGAATGGAAATAGTATTTTACATAGGGTTTGCTAATCTTCTTGGCTTTGCATTAATGGGAATAGATAAGAAAAAGGCAAGAAACCGAGAATATCGAATTCCAGAACGAACCCTTTGGGGAGTAGCAATTTTAGGTGGAGCAATAGGAGCTTATATTGGAATGAATACTTTCCGTCACAAAACCAAGCATCATTCCTTTCGTATCGGGATGCCTTTGTTAATTTTAGTTCATGTTGGACTAATTAGTTATTTTTACATGTCATAATAGCTCGTCTCTTGTCATATACATGTACCATTGGTGAGGTAAGGATGTCTTTCTGATCGCTTATAGAAGGAGGCAGCTTATGGAATTATTTGGACAATATATGATGGCTATTGTACAAACAGGGGGATTATTTGCTCCATTTTTATTTATTATCGTGCATTTAATCCGTCCTATGTTTTTTCTGCCGGTAGTGTTTATTTGTGTCTCAGGTGGTATACTATTTGGTGTCTTTGCTGGTACGATATATTCGATTATCGGTATTACCTTATCTAGTATGCTATTCTATATTCTTATTCAATGGATGCCGAAAATGTCGGAGCGATTACTGCGAATGAAGAAAAGGCTAATCGGTAAGCACACGGAATTAACCGTGTCACAAATTTCCTTATTACGTCTTATTCCATTTATTCATTTTCATTTATTGTCGTTATGCTTGCTTGAAATAACATCTGGTTTTAAAGAGTATATGAAAGCTTCTGTTATTACGAACATACCACTTGCATTAGTATATACTTCCATTGGTGGTTGGTTATCTAATTTATCCCCTATGCATATCCTCCTATCCTTAGCGGCATTGCTCCTCTTGATTTATGCACTAAGAAGAAAAGAAATCGTCATAAAATGGGAAGATTTCTTTCAAACGAGTACACAACATTAAAAGGCTTAAGGGGAGTCACCAATCCCCTTTAAGCCTTCTTTAAAAGATAAAAATATAAAATTAAATCGGTCAAGCTCCGTTCGCTGTCTTCCCAATATCTCTTTTGACTTTTTTATTTTGAAACTAACAACTTATTAATCGGATGCTTCCAGCTAATTTTAGCATGTGGGTAGCGGATTAGTAATTCTTTTTCAAGGAAATAAATATCATCCCGTGATAAGCCCTGCAATTCAAGTGGGTTAGTTACGGTTACATGAATATCTACAATCTCAAAGGATTCTTCCGTTGCACCTACATACTTTTCCCCCTCAAATTGACAGCCCTTATACACAAATCGAATATTCTTCTTACTATTGTGCTGCTCATCTAAGAAATAAAATCCTTTTGTTTCTTTTGCATTCTTTAATAGCCTATCTGGATTGCGAAAGTATTGTATAATGGAGTAGATAAGCAATATGACAGCCGCTATAATAAGAATGCGAAACAGATATACAATCATGACCATCGTCTCCTCGGGTTTGGTTATTATATTGCTATACGTAATGGAAGTAAACAAGGTTTCAATATTTATGTGAAAAAGATGTTACAAAATAAAAAGGAGAATGAAAATGAACTGGGATATACTATTTAAGATGCAAAAACAATTGGATTCGTATATTGAAGAAAATCATAACCTACAGGAAAGAGACTTATTTCAAGATAAGTATCTTGCTTTATTAGTGGAATTAGGCGAACTTGCTAATGAAACGAGATGCTTTAAATTTTGGAGTAATAAATCGAGAAGCTCACTTGATGTAATTCTTGAAGAATATGTAGATGGAATCCATTTTATATTATCATTAGGAATTGTTAAAGGTCACACGTTTACATCAGTTAACTTAGGAAGCAAGGAACTTACGGAAACGGAATTGTTTAATAAAGTATTTGAACATTGTGTTGTGTTTAAAAATAATCCTAATCAGGAAAACTATACTCGTTTGTTTGAAAGTTATTTAGTTTTAGGACGAAAACTCGGATTTAAAGAAGAAGATGTTTATCAAGCTTATATAAAGAAAAATGAAGTGAATTATCAACGTCAAAATAGTGGCTATTAATATCCAAATTTTACATTTCACGTTATACTAAAAAGTAAAATAATATTGGAGGTATACATATGGCTAATTTAGATGAAACATTATCTATGCTAAAAGATTTAACAGAAGCTAAAGGAATCTCAGGTAATGAAAAAGAAGCAAGAGATGTTATGGAAAAATACATTACCCCTTATGCAGATGAGGTTTTCACCGATAATATTGGAAGCTTAATTGCCAAAAAGATCGGAGATGAAAACGGGCCAAAGATTATGGTTGCTGGTCACTTAGATGAAATTGGCTTTATGGTCACTAGAATTGATGATAAAGGATTTGTATATTTTCAAACAATTGGCGGTTGGTGGAGTCAAGTTATGCTGTCTCAACGTGTTACGATTGTAACCTCAAAAGGTGATGTGACAGGTGTAATTGGTTCCAAACCTCCACATATCCTCTCTGCAGCAGAGCGAAAGAAGCCAGTTGAAATTAAAGACATGTTCATTGATATTGGTGCAACTAGTAAGGCGGAGGCAGGAGAGTTTGGCGTGAAACCTGGTGATTCAGTAGTTCCTTATTTTGAATTCACACCAATGAAAAATGAAAAGCTATTATTAGCAAAAGCGTGGGATAACCGAATTGGTTGTGCGATTGCTATTGAAGTATTAAAGCAATTACAAGATGAAAACCATCCTAATGTTGTTTATGGAGTAGGTACTGTACAAGAAGAGGTTGGTTTACGTGGTGCGAAAACGGCTGCACATGCTATTCAACCAGACATTGGTTTCGGTGTTGATGTTGGTATAGCGGGGGATACTCCTGGTATTAAAGAACAGGATGCAGATAGTAAAATCGGAGATGGACCACAGCTTGTACTGTATGATGCATCCATGATTTCTCATAAAGGTGTTCGGGACTTAGTTGTACAGACTGCGGAAGAGAATAATATACCATTCCAGTATGCTTCCATTGCTGGTGGTGGAACGGATTCTGGTTCAATCCACTTAACGGCTAATGGTGTACCATCCTTGTCCATCACAATCGCAACTCGTTACATTCATTCCCATGCAGCTATTCTACACCGTGATGATTTTGAGAATGCGGTTAAGCTAATAGTTGCAGTAATTAAAAAACTTGATCGTGAAACAGTTAAGGAAATTTTCCTAGCTTAACTAAATAATCGCATAGTAGAAACTGTTCTACTATGCGATTATTTGTATTACCTAATTCCGAGTTGAATTATTAATGATGTATAATAGAGGTAGACGATAAGAAAGTTTGATTAGAGGGAGAAATGTATTTTGCAATCATGTGAGAAATGCCATACAAGATTTAAATGGAGTGAAATCTATAACTCGAATTGGATGTTAGGGGATAAAAATGGAACAATCACTTGTAGGGAATGTGGAACAAAACATCATATCAAAGAAAATTCCAAGCTACTAAGGATGTTAATTATTATTCCGTTAGTTATGATTTGTTATAATTTTACAGATCAGTTAACGAATAAATCCTTTCTTTTTTATGCATTATTTATTTTTACTACTATCTGCATGTATATGATAGTAGCAACTGTTTTTCCGCTTTTCTTGAAATTCCAACCCGAGAAAGCGAAACGAAAGTAACAAGTTAGCTTGCTATGGAGGGATTCCATGATTCAAAGCAAAGAAGCACCTGAAGAAAGAAATGAACGAGTCAGACAAGAGGAAATGAAGACAAGTTCTACTGCAAATCTAAATGACGCTATAACGAGAGGTTCAAATGGAAGTCTTGTTGATTTAGTAAGTGGCTTTGGTTGGAAAGGTATTGGTATTCTATTACTCGTCTTGTGTATAGGATTTATAGTCTATGCGGTGTTTTTTCGATAGGTAAAAAAAGATAGCAAATTAAAA
The DNA here is from genome assembly GCF_039581225.1 of Ornithinibacillus proteolyticus. Taxonomy (NCBI): domain Bacteria; kingdom Bacillati; phylum Bacillota; class Bacilli; order Caryophanales; family Bacillaceae; genus Ornithinibacillus; species Ornithinibacillus proteolyticus. Next base: position 12,899 of record NZ_JBCPXV010000041.1, read on the forward strand.
AAGAAGCATTTTCCTTTTAGGAAAGTGCTTCTTTTATTGTGATAAACAACAAAAAACTAAAATAAAACAATATATATTTATTGTAATACGATAAAAAACCTAATATGCTTATAAAGGGAGTGTTGAAGTTGAGGATAGATTCAATAAAATCCTTAGTTTCAAACCTAGACCCCACCCAAGAATGGAGGAGAGGTTTCAAATTGAGTATATCGATTGAGAATAACTATCAGAAAAGAATGACAAACAGAAGGTTGGTTAGAGCGTTCAAACAACTCGTGCATTTTGGCTGGGCACAAGCTTTATCTTGTTTATTTCCAGTGGTAATATTTGCTTCGTTAGCAATTACACAGATGATTGATCTACCATTAATGGCAAGATATGACTGGTTATTCATCATTTGTCTTCTCATGCAAGGCTTGATGATATGGTTTGGTCTTGAAACAAAAGATGAACTAAAAGTAATCACATTATTCCACTTGATTGGACTTATTCTGGAGATTTTCAAGGTTCATATGGGTTCTTGGTCTTATCCGGAGGAAGGGTTTTTTAAACTATTTGGCGTTCCATTATTTAGCGGATTTATGTATGCAAGTGTAGCGAGTTATCTTTGTCAAGCGTGGCGTAGATTAAAAGTAGTACTTGTTCAGTGGCCACCATTTATAGCTGTTGTTCCACTTGCAGCCGGAATCTATTTGAATTTCTTTACTCATCATTTTTGGATGGATGTACGCTGGATTTTATCCGTTCTTGTAATAGTAGTCTTCTGGCGGTCTTGGGTTACATACGAAGTTAATGGAACACAATATCGAATGCCAATTGCCTTATCATTTGTACTAATTGGATTTTTCATTTGGGTTGCAGAGAATATTGCTACATTTTTTGGTGCTTGGGAATACCCCAACCAAGTGGATGCGTGGAGTCTTGTTCATCTAGGAAAGGTGAGTTCATGGTTATTGTTAGTGATTGTAAGTTTTCTTATAGTAGCAACATTAAAGTTAGTAAAGGGAAAGCGTTAGTGTACTGTTGAGTCTCCTTAAAATAAACGAATATAATTATAACTTTAATGATAATAGTAGCTGGTAAATAAAATATAGAGATCAATTTAAAACAGGTGCTTATCAAGAAGTTATGGTCTACGATTCAAATATTCTTAAAAATGCTATAACATAATACCTAGAAATACTATGTATAAAGGCCATTTCTTTTGTGATGAAATGGGGAAAGAATCATTTAACTTATCTAAATAAAATACAAATTTTCCATGTTCTTAGAATATAACATGATACACTATATATGGGTAACAAATAAATACAACGTAATAATTCGAAGGAGATGGTTATCGTAGCAACTTTAACCGTCAAATTACTCAGGGACTAGGGGACGAATGCCAACGTCAGTGATATTAGTCATACACCTACTGGTGGAAGGTGGAGTAACATCTGTCTTACAGTGACTGGTACAAAGGAAACTAAAGCCAGTTATGGTTCGGATATACAGATGAAATAGGCTGTATGGAAGCTGGAATCAGAAGTAATCGCTATCTCTAAAGGAGGGCGGTGAATGGGTCACTAGATTAATAAAGCCTGAGACTTATGATTGTAAGGAAAGGAAACGGAACCCTGCCTCCATAGATTTGATTAAAATCTAGGAGGTAAAGTTCTTGAGTAAAAAGAGTGAAAATACAGGATTCCAATGTGAACATTGTGGTGCGTCGGTACTACCACTTACAAATGGTAGTTTCCGAAATCACTGTCCATATTGCTTATATTCCAAACACCTCGATGAAAATCCTGGTGATAGAAGTAGTTTATGCCATGGTTTAATGGAACCAATTGAAATAACTTATCATACGAAAAAAGGTTATCAAATTGTTCATCGATGTTGTTCTTGTAATAAAGTGCAAAAAAATGTTGTTGCCACAAATACCGTGCAAGAAGATAATATTTTTCTATTATTAACGAAGTAAAGTAAATAAAACACAACATGTATTTATTTGTTACCCTAAGCTACCTAAAGTAGTGTTAATAGGAGGACTTGCATGAGTCAGTTTAAAGCAGATTATCTTAACGTTATTCTAGCGCAATTTCAGCATTTTAAAGAACGAGCAGAAATGGGATTTCAGCAATTATCGGAGGATGATTTCCATTGGAAACCAAATGGTAAAAGTACACACTGTGATATAAATTGAACCGCCGTATACGGAACCTTATACTGGGACAAAGCCCGCTAATGCTATAAAGTTTAGTAAAATGGATATCATGCACCGTTCATTACTTAATCGTACGGTATATAAATCATTTCCACCAAAAACTTATAATTTTGGCGTAGTATCTAATCATTTCTATCTTTATATTGGCACTACAAATATACCAACAAGCGAAAAAGAAGTAAGAATCTCAGATTCTGGTCTAATGGTATATTTACCAAGCTCCGGTTGGTTGAGTACCACGAATATTATTGGACAATGGCCAATTCAATAAAATTTTATACTTATTGATTCACAGCAAACATCATGCCTTATTCAAGAAGCCCAATTAAAGAAACTAAGGTACAGAACAGAAGTAACTGTTGGTATAGTTAAAGTACTCTATGCGATTATATGCTATAGTAATAATATCGAGATGTTTTCTAGAGCATCTTTCATTTCTTTTTTATTGAGGTGATTACGTGGATAATGGTGAGTACAAAGCATATTTGAAACAGCAATATTCCAATGAGATTCGGCCGTTACAATCAGTTAATGACGTTATCTCCGCATTTCAAAAAAAATTAGATATTGCCGAAACAGAATTATCAGAATCCGAAGCTATTTTCTTGAAAATGACAATTCTTAACTATATTAATGTACACAAAAACGACCCTATAAAATCTAACTTGGATAACTTAAATTTCATTTCGTATGAAGTAGTAAGAAATGAAAAAAGTGAACATTACTACAGTCATATGGGGATTACATCTGATAATGAAAGAATACTTGTCATTATTGAATCCCAGTTAAATGCAATAACCTCCAATTGTGAAGAACTAAAAGTGGATATGATTATCGAACGTGGAATCGACACATCTCATGTTAATCAAGAAACACCTGAGTTTTTTGCATATCTAATGCTTTTTGATTCTCATAATGAGAATCATTGACTACGACAGGGGATAAAAAGACAACATATTATAAGAAAAGTAAAAGAGTTACAGGAAAAATTAATTCTCGATTTTAAGTGTCTATTCTCGGGTGGCGTCAGGAAAATGTATTTAGCGTTGTAAATCCGCATTTTCTTGACGCTACCGCTAGGTTCTTTATTCTCCATATACACAGAAAGTGGGGGAATTTACCAACTTTAATGTAATTAATATTTTCCCAGCCATGGGACCGAACTTTAATGTAATTAGACATCCAGTAAACATTATAGTTGGTAATTCTCAATTGAAAGCTAAATATTATTTTTCTACCTCTGTTCTAAGATAGGACAGAGGTTTTTTGCCTTGGAATTTTTGGAAGTAATTGTTGGTGGGCAGCTAAGAAATGGATATTTGTGTTAAAATACATATAACATTTAGAAAATTAAGTTCTTTAACTGACGGGAAGGTATGTTTAATAAGGGAGGATACACATGAACATTAATATACGTGACGCTTACGAGGATGATATTCAAGATATAATATATTTGAGAAGGCAATTAGATGACTTTCATGCTGAAATGAGACCTGATGTTTTTATAAGTTCTAATCTTTATGATGAAGAAGATATAAAATCATATTTAGAAACTAAAAAGTCCAGAGTTATAATTATTGAAAATCCAACAAACGAAATAATTGGGTATGCTGTATTAAATACTGAAAGAGTTGAAAAAAATACTATTTTTAATAATAGAACTTTTATTTATGTAAATGAGATTTCCATACGAGAGGATTTAAGAGGTCAAGGACTAGGTAAACTTGTTCTTAAATGGATCGTTGAATATGCAAAGACTATGAATGTTGAAGCAGTTGAATTAGACGTATATGAGTGTAATGAAGTCGCTGTTAATTTATACAAGTCAATAGGGATGAAAAATAGAACCAATCGAATGGAATTAAAATTATAAGTTATTCAACGGGTGTGATAGTTAAATAAGTGGTTATCGATATTTACCTTGTGTTCCACAATCTGGCCATTCTATGGAATAAATAAAATTTTGTTCCATTTTACTTGACGGTCACACTATTTTCTACAATTGAAACTTTAACAGAAGAATATTTAGATAAAACGGTCACCTTAAGAGAAAAGCCACTAAGTGTATTACAGGCCATTCAAACTGAAACAGCCCATATTAGTTATCATGTAGGACAGATTTTTTATATTGGGAAGCAAATCAAAGATAAAGATTGGACTATTTTAAGCATATCTACAAAAGATACCAATAAGGAGGGGGATTGAAATGATTGTTATTGAAACCGAGAGACTATATTTAAGGGAATTAGTGAACGATGATCTTGAATCGCTAGAATTGGTGCTTTCTGACCCAGAATCCATGCAATATTATCCTGAGCCATTTAATCGAAAACAGGTTGAAGGCTGGATCCAATGGAATATTGAAAATTATAAGAAGTATAGTCATGGTTTATGGGCAGTGGTGTTAAAAGAAGGAAATCAATTTATTGGGGATTGTGGTATTACCATGCAAAATATTGATGAAGAACGATTACCTGAAATTGGTTTCCATATTATTAAGGACTTTTGGAATAAAGGGTATGCAACAGAAGTAGCACGAGCGTGTATGGAGTATGCCTTTACCACATTAAATTTTCCTGCTATATACTCCTATACTACCATTGACAATATTCCATCTCAGAAAGTAGCGGAGAAGATCGGAATGAAAAAATATAAAGAATTTGATAAGAATGGGGTAAAACAATTGGCACAAGTAGCATATAACCCTAGTGTTCGATTCTAGTAAACTGGCAGCACCATCAATTCTATTGGGACATATCGCTCTATTCAACGCATATAGTTATAGTATGACCATATTATAAATGAGGGGATTCGATTGAATGGATGGTTAAAAGTGTTCATTAGATTCATAGAATGTGTGATAATTCTTGCTATAGGGTTATGGGTGACGAACTCTATTTTAAAACCTATCTATGAGCAATATGGTATCATGCTTCTTGGCAATGTTTGGGTAAATTGGTTTGGTGTATCTTATCTTTTATTTGTTTGGTATTCTTTACTATTAGGGCTATCCCCTGTGAAGGAGAATAAAATTTATAAACAACGGATTAACTCTGGCATTTTCTGGGTTCTATGTATTGGAGCTATTTATGTGGTATTTGTCCCTTTTGTAAAGGGGGAGAATCTGTTTTGAGGTGCGAGCGTTTCTTGAAAAGTCGGGATCTTTTATTTTATATCTAATAGAACACAGGAGAGATTATAGGTAGGAATGCAGATAAAAAAAGAAAGAGAATCTAGGCTTCACACCTAAGATCCTCTGTCATTTATGCTAAATAATGGTTCATTACTTTTCTTACATAATTCTGTGTTTCTTCAAATGGAGGGATTCCCTGATATTTATCCACGTTTCCAGGGCCAGCATTATATGCTGCTAAAGCTAGCTCCACATTACCGTTATAGCGATTTAACATTTCGCGTAAATACTTCGCTCCACCCTCAATATTTTGTTTTGCATCATATGGATTGACCACACCGAGACCTCTTGCTGTGGAAGGCATTAACTGCATTAAGCCTTGCGCGCCCGCATTACTCTTAGCAAATTGATTATAGTTAGATTCAGTCTTAATGACAGCATGAATTAAACGCTCATCAATCCCATACTTATCGGAAGCTTCAGCTACCAAGGCGTTATAACCATTTGGAATTGGTTGACCTTCACTAACTTCTACGGCATTCGTATTAAATAGGAATGGAGACATTGTTAGTGGTAAGCTAGTTTGCTTCTCAAGCATATTGGATTCTTCTAATTTATCATCTAGTATTTGTTTAAATGCTACATCTACTACTGGTGAAACGCTTGATAGACTATTCGTATTAGAACTTAAGATTGACATTGCTTGATATTGCATGATCAGCTGTAGTTGTCTTATATCCATTTTATCGCACCTCTATTTCACCTACTATTTTACTATAAATGATCCATAAAATACTAGAATGAAATTACTTCTTTACCAGAATTTTTTAGAATTTCCTTATAGAATAAATCATCTCCTATACAAATTACCTTGTTGCAAAGATGTTTTATTTCATCCATATCATGAGAAGTATAAAGGATGATTCGATTATGTTCCTTTGCTTGTTTAAGCAAATAGGAGCCAATTTCTATTTTAGATTTTAAGTCAATGCCAACAGTTGGTTCATCTAATAGTAAAATAGTTGGATCATGAATTAAGCTGATAGCAATGTTCAGCTTTCGCTTCATCCCTCCAGATAATGTTTTAACCGGTACATCCCACTTATCCAAATTCATCTCCAAGCATAACTGTCGTAATTGTTCACTTGTTTTATTTGTATAAGCGAGCTTTTCGAAAAATAACATGTTTTCTTTAACAGTAAGCTCATCCCAAATAGCAATATCCTGTGGAACATAGCCAATCTGCTTACGTATTTCTTTGCGGTGCTTTTTATAAGTATAATCAAAAAGGGTAATATTCCCCTTAGTTGGCTTATCGATTGTAGCTAACAACCGTAATAAAGTCGATTTACCAGCTCCATTTTCCCCGACAAGTCCGATCACTTCACCGGGCAATACGGAGAAGGAAAGGTTGTTAAGTATTTGTTTCCTGTTATAGCGTTTTGTTAAGGATTGTATATTAAGCATTGGTAACATCCTTTCGAAAAAGAGATATGAGAACCAGTATGAAACTAAAACTACTCCACAGAATGGTTGGATTGCCACTAATGAAAGCGTGGAGTGGATTAAGAACATCAGCGAAAGGTATTTCCGGAATAAATTGATGCACCGGAATGATTGAGCCAGTTAAAATGGCTAAAACGATAACCATCAGGAGTGATATACCGTAATATCTTGCAGTTTTCCTGAAGAAGCTTGCTATACTAAAGGAAAGCATACATAGCATAAACCTAAAGCTGATCAGTACGAATATAAAGTGAAGGGAAATCGCTTCATCTAATAATACTGTAAACACGGCTAAGGCCATGAAATCAAATAACAAAAAGATAAGAAAATATAAGATAATCAGCTTAAAGTAGTAGCTCCATTTTGACATGTGAATAAATGTATAGCGAGCTGAAACAGCTAATGACTTTTCTTTAATTACCCAGTCAAATAGGAATAATGAACTTAATAAACTAAAGATTGCCCAAATAGTCCACGTGTTCCATGAGATTAATGTAGGTTCAGCATTGCTATTTGTTGTTCCGTAATAGGTAAACGCTGTATTCAGTAGATTTTCATCCATTTGTACTTGTATAGTTTTTTGCTGAATTTCTTCTAATGTCCAAGGTTCTGTCCCGTTATACTGTTCATTCATCTCGAGGATAAAATTCGCTGCCTTAGCACGACCTGTCTGCTCTTGTACGAGTGAAACGATCATTTCTTTAATAGGGGAGTATGCAATCGATAATTCTGTTCGATAGCTCGAGAGAATCTTATTTCGCATCCCACTGTTAACAGCCTGCTCAAATCCTTCATGGATAATAAAAACACTATCAAGCTCATGTTTTTCCAATTGGTATAATGCTTCCTTTTTCGTCGTTTCATGTACTTGAACAAGCTCGGATTCTGTTATCGATTCTAGTACGTGATGCCCTAAATCGGAATCATCCTCCATCACAATTCCAATTGGAACACGGGAATCCTCTTGAATGGTATTGGCAATCGTGATGAAAAGATAGGTTCCAAGTATTGGTAGTAGAAACCAGAAGAGCATGCTGATTACTTTCTTTTTCCATAATAGAAGCCTTGTAAACAAAATATCCGTCATGACTTAACCCGCTCCTTCAGTAAAGATAACCCGATTGTCAAAAATGCTGAAATTCCAGCTGTGAGGAGAAGCGGTATGTAATCCGCATAAACTCGCCTGTTCAAGATAATTTCCTCTAACCAGTGAAATGCCTGGTAGGAAAACAGATAAGGAATATATTCCTGCATATAAAGCGGTAAATAAATAGCTGGAATGATAGAACCACTTGCAAGTAAGAAGATTCCGGTAACAATAATTTGTACGAGCAGCTGGAGCTTTTTAGAATGGATTATCGTTTCTAAAAATGCTAGCACAAATAGAAAGTTAATCGTATGTAAGCCCAGTAGAGCTATCAATCTAGCATAATTATCATGGTGAATAGATAAATCTAGTACATGTATAAGTCCTAAAAATAATAACGTACCTAATATAATGCTGATCAGACATGTTATCAGGATTCTAGCGATGATTTGCTGAAGCTCCGTAACCCCATAAAGCATCATTCTCGTTTGAATTTCCTTGGACTGTTCTCTATAGAGTAGCTGATAAATAGTGAAAATCCATATAGTGAAAACAAAGAACCCCGCTGCCAGACCGAAATATTCCTTTGGGGTCGAGGTGGCATTATTGGATACGATTTGTTGGTCTAAAACATTATCCTTACTAATGGCATATAGTAAAAATTCGTTAAATTGTTCGAGTATGATCGTATTTCTTGTTTCCGGATCGATGTCTAATTGCTTGGCAAAATAATTGATAGTTAAAATATTCGCCTGGGAGGAGCTAATATGCCTAGCTGCACTATCAACTAATTCTTTTATAAGATAGCTTTCCATTTCTCTATTTGGGTTACCAACAACCGTTACAATGATGGACTCCCCACTATACAACTTATTGGTAAACTCTTCAGGGAAGAGGATATAGGCTACTAATTCGTCTTGTTCTATTTTCTCTTTTGCCTCTTGCTCAGAAAAACGTTTCATATGTAAATAATCCCCTAATTGGGAGGACTCCTCTAACAATCTAATGACCATTCCGGTCTCAGTAGATTGGTCAAGGTCAACTAAACCAATTTGTATGGGTTCTTCCTGTACATTCGTTATATAAGCAACCAAAATAAATGCAACTAATCCAATTAGAAAGATTGGAAAAAGCAAAAGAAGAGGAAGTGATCGCCACTTCCTCCTAAGTTGCATTAGATTATTTTTGGTGAATAACGATACAAGCTTAAGGAATTGCATTATGTTCACCTACTTCTAATACTTGTCGCCGAATGGTTCTTTCTATTCCATGGTCGCTGCTTTATTTATACTTAAAAGCCAAATCCAATAACGCTCATTAACCATTCTTCAAATTGTGGTGTGACCTCTGTTTCAAAGTATGTCATTAGCTCTTCTAGAGATAAGCTGCCGATATCTTTTACTTCTTCTTCAGCAGGTAATGAGACATTATCTGTTACTTTAGATTCTTTATTGACCTTTAATACGATTGCGTTTGCTGGTATTCCATCACCAGCAACGGAGAATTCATGATTGGATTTCATTTGATCCCCATCATATTCTGCATCCCCAGACCAAATTAGATCCATTGCATAACCAGTATCATCTGATAGGGTAAATGTTCGGTTGAAATCTTTTTTACTCTTATCTACTGTTTCGTTAGATTCATAGATTACTTTTAGTGTATCACTAGTTAATGTTAAGCTATCGTTGATTTCGCCCTTATTATTTGACAATTCACCATCTAAATTAATCTTATAATCAATTCCTAGCTCATCTACAAAACCTAAATCATATGCTAATGATACATCTGTATCGTTTTGGTTCAGTGTGCCATTTAGATAAAACGTAACTAGTTCATCTTCTGTTGGACCTAATTCAATAGAAAAGTCACGTTTTACGATAATATCCTTATTAACCCAAATCGTGGAGGTGAAGCCATCTGGAATCATAAAGCTATCCAGACCAGTAATAGCTTCTTGCAAAATGTTTTCGTATTCTTCATCAAAGTTTGGAATTAATACATCAATACTTTCACCAAATCTAAATGGACCGGCTCCTTGGGCTAGAATATATTCCTCTATGATCTCTTTCATGCGATCATCATCAGCCATTTTAGTAAACGTATCTTTTAAAATGTCCTTTACCTGTTTTTCAGTTAGTTGGAAGGTGATTTTTTCCGTATCAATGTTATCGTCACCTATTTTTACCTTTTCATTATTGGATGTAAAGGCTTCTTCCGGGAGCGCTTCATAAAGACCATTAATGTAATTGTCTTTTATATATTTCATGTCTTCTTCAGCCAGAACGCTTTGATTAAAGAACATATCAAAATCAATTGATTCTTCTCCAGTGAATGTCATCGGGTCTGCTTGATTGAGGAGCTTACCAAAATCATCGCCTTTTAATTGCAGTACTTCATTCATAAATGGAAGTCCTAACATCACTTTTTCAGATGTTATAAAGAAGTTAATGTCTTCAATAGAGAAATTACCAAAGCTTCCCTTTAATGAAGCTTTGCCAACCTTTTCTTTACGATCTAATTGATTTGTTAAAGTAATAGTTGTGTTATTTAGTATTTGTTCAGGTGTTATATATCCTGGACTATCTGATAATTGCATACTAAGTTGTGCGGAAACCTCATAAGTATCTTCTATAGGACTTTCTAATCCTTTTTCAGACCACGCCAGTTCTGATCCATATCTGTCCTCTACCTGTTTTCCCAGAAAATCTACAGTTTTCTTTTCATACAGAAAATAATTGGTTTTTGGTGATTTATCAATTAAAACAAATGCAGCTACACTTCCTCCAATTAATAATACGGCAGCTGCAATAATAATTGATAATAATTTGTTAAAGCCCTTTTTATTCTGTTTTCCATCTTGATAGTTTTCTACCATCTATATTCCCCTTTCAAAATCAAACCTAAAAAGTAAATAAAATACAACACATACATTGTATAACATTGAGAATTAAAAGAGTCAATTTATTTTCAAAACCGTATTTATTATAAAAAATGAATCGAATTACCTATCAATGAAATTGTTGTTTTAGACGTTAATAGGTCCTTTGTATTGCAAATGCTAAAACTTTCCATTTCGAATTTAACGTTACTTCATCTATATGAGACAAGTATGGGTATAATGACTTAATTAAGAAAAAAATAAAAGAAGGCATCTTAGTGATACCTTCTTACGCTTTATTAACTATCTGCTGTAGCGCTTTTGACACCTTGTTCTAATGCTTCAATCATTTCTTGCTTTTCCTGTTCATTGGATTGCTGCCAAATAAGCTCGAACAGAACACCTAGCCCAGGTAGCATTTTTTCTTCTCCAGATTGAATAGCATCGACAATCGTTGCTTCTAACTGACTTTGATCATTGTCAGAGATATTGGACAGTATTGCATGACGCAGATTTAAATCCAAAAAATCACCCCTTATTTGTATTAAACTATGGATAGTTTGACCAGTTTAGGATTAAATATGTATGATAGTAAAAAGAATATGATTAGGAGAATGAATGAATTTGTTAACATCTGTTAAAAACGATAAAGTAAAGGCTTTAAAAAAATTACATACGAAAAAAGAACGGGAGAGAACGGGAACATTCTTCATCGAAGGGTTCCATTTAATAGAAGAGGCAGTTCATAGTAATTGGAGCATAAAGGAAATCATTCTGCAAGACGGAGTGGAATTACCGAGTTGGGCTAATGACTATCCGATTATAGCTGTTTCTGAAAATGTGTTTCAGCATCTTACCCAAACGAAAACACCACAAGGAATTGCGGCAGTTGTTCAAATGAATAACGATACAGTGGTAGCAGGGGATTATGTTTTATTACTCGACCGTATTCAAGACCCAGGGAATTTAGGCACGATTATTCGTACAGCCGACGCTGCAGGATTTAGTGCCGTTATTTTAGGAGAAGGAACGGTGGATATGTACAATGATAAAGTAATCCGTTCGACTCAAGGTTCTATTTTTCATTTACCAGTTTTTCAAGACAATCTGAATTCTCGGATCCATGATTTGAAAGCATCGGGCTTTAAAGTCTGGGCAAGTGCACTCACTAATTCCAAAGATTTTCATACTGTAAAGACTACTCCAAAGGTTGCATTAATAGTAGGAAATGAAGGTTCAGGTATTCATCAGAACGTACTTGATCTAGCGGATGAAGTAGTGAAAATTCCTATTTATGGTAAAGCAGAATCACTGAATGTTAGTATTGCAGCAGGAATTCTCATGTATCATATTAAAGGATAACTCTTGCAAATAGTACGTATTATGACTATAATTTTATCTAAATGTAAATAGTTAAAAGCTATGAAAGAGCGGTTAACAGTTATACCATAGTTTTCAGGGAAGAAACGTCTTGACTGTAAACGTTTCTACTATGAACTCGTTAATCTTTCACTCTGGAGCTGACACTTGGACCTAATGCTATTAGTAAAGGTGTTCCGGAATAAAATCCGTTATGATTCATCGAGTTGGGCACAGAAATTGTGTCAACAAGGGTGGTACCGCGAATTCAAGCCTCGTCCCTTCTTATAGGGATAGAAGGCTTTTTTTATTAGCTATAGTTTTTAACTCACAGAAAGAAAAAGAATGTTATGGACTGCGGATACGGCAGATAAACCTAAATTTAGGAGGGTAAAACCATGCAAGAGGAATTAAAAGCCATACAAGAAGAAGCATTGGCCAAAGTAGAAGAAGCATCTGACTTAAAGGAGCTTCAAGCAATCAAAGTATCATTCTTAGGGAAAAAAGGCTCGTTAACACAAGTACTCCGAGGAATGGGTAAGCTTTCACCAGAAGAAAGACCAGTAGTAGGAGAAATTGCTAACCAAGTACGAGAAGCAATCACGAATGCAATCGAAACAAAGAATACGGTTCTTGAAAATGCTGCATTAGAAGAAAAACTTCAATCAGAATCCATTGATGTTACATTACCAGGTCGTCCAGTTAAGGTTGGTGGGCCACATTTATTAACAAAAGTCATTGAAGAAATAGAAGACCTATTTATTGGTATGGGTTATGAAGTACGTGAAGGCCCTGAGGTGGAAACAGATTACTTTAACTTTGAAGCACTAAACCTACCAAAGGATCATCCGGCTAGAGATATGCAGGATTCCTTCTATATTACAAATGAATTGTTATTAAGAACCCACACGTCACCAGTTCAAGCTCGTACGATGCAGGAGTATAAGGGTGAAAAAGGATTTAAAATGATTTGTCCTGGTCGAGTATACCGACGTGATACAGATGATGCGACACACTCGCATCAATTTACACAAATTGAAGGATTATATGTTGACAAAGATGTTAAAATGAGTGATTTAAAAGGGGTTCTCAATGTGTTTGCGAAGAAGATGTTTGGGGAAGATCGTAACATTCGCTTACGCCCGAGCTTCTTCCCATTCACAGAGCCTTCTGTAGAAATGGATATTTCATGTAAAGTATGTGATGGAAAAGGTTGTTCCGTATGTAAAGGGACAGGCTGGATTGAGATTTTAGGTGCTGGGATGGTACATCCGAATGTCTTAGAAATGGCTGGATACGATCCAAACGTATATTCAGGATTTGCGTTTGGAATGGGACCAGAACGAATTGCCATGCTGAAATATGGTGTTAATGATATTCGTCAGTTTTATTTAAATGATAGCCGATTCCTAAAACAATTCCACCAGGCTTAAGGAGGGTAAACGATGTTAGTTTCATTAAATTGGTTAAAAAATTATGTAGATATGGATGGTATTAGCCCAGAAGAGCTTGCTGAAAAAGTAACAAAATCTGGGATTGAGGTAGATCATATTGAGTATATGGCGGAAAAAAGTAATCATGTCGTCGTTGGACATGTAACAAGCTGTGAAAAGCATCCGAATGCAGACAAATTAAATTTATGTCAGGTCGATGTCGGGGATGAACTATTACAAATTATTTGTGGTGCCCCAAATGTACGTCAAGGACAAAAGGTAGCTGTTGCGAAACCTGGGGCAGTATTACCTGGCAATTTCAAAATAAAAAAGGCTAAACTACGCGGTATAGAGTCCAATGGTATGATTTGCTCCCTGCAAGAGTTAGGCTTGGACGAAAAACACATACCTAAGGAATTTGCAGATGGGATTTTTGTCTTCCCAGAAGATGCTCCTATTGGGGAACGTGTTGATTCATTATTGAATTTAGACGATGCGATATTAGAATTTGATTTAACACCTAACCGTGCAGACTGTTTAAGTATGCTAGGGGTTGCATATGAAGTGGGTGCTTTACTTGATAAACCAGTAAACCTTCCCCAAGATAGTGTGACTACGTCTAGTGAAAAAGCTGCTGATCATATTTCTGTAAAAGTTGAAGATGAGAGATTAAATCCATACTACGGTGCCCTCGTTATTAAGGATGTGAAAATTAAATCCTCACCACTTTGGATGCAAAATTACTTGTTAGCAGCAGGCATACGACCAATTAATAATGTTGTGGACATTACCAACTATGTATTGTTAGAGTATGGTCAACCATTACATGCGTTTGATTATGATCGACTTGGTTCTAAGGAAATCGTTGTACGTACTGCTAAAGACGGTGAGAAAATGGTAACTCTTGATGATGTAGAACGCACGTTAACAACAGAGGACTTAGTCATCACCAATGGTAATGAACCTGTAGCGTTAGCTGGTGTTATGGGAGGAGCTAATTCAGAAGTAACAAGTGAGACAACGAATATTCTTCTAGAGGCAGCGTATTTTGATTCTGTTTCCATTCGTAAGACAGTAAAAGCTACTGGACTTCGTAGTGAAGCTAGTACTCGTTATGAAAAAGGTATTGATCCAAACAGAGTAAAACAAGCTGGATTACGTGCTGCTCATTTATTAGAGCTTTATGCTGGCGGCAAAGTGCTTGATGGGGTTGTGGAATTCGATAAGCTTGATCGCTCAGAAAAAACGGTTCAGGTTCACACGGATACGATTAACAGTCGCTTAGGTACTGAAATTTCTTCTGATGATATTGCTAAGATTCTAGAGCGATTACAATTTAACTATGAGCGTCAAGGGGATGAATTTAGCGTATTTGTACCAACACGTCGTGGTGATATTACCATCTTTGAAGATATGCTTGAGGAAGTGGCAAGAATTTACGGCTATGATAATTTACCATATACGTTGCCGACCGGGGCAGCGACAGCAGGTGGACTATCGAAGCGACAACAGCTTAGACGCGCCGTTAAACATTATTTAGAAGGTGTAGGGTTAATGGAAACTAGAACCTACTCCTTAACAAGTGAGAACTTTATTCAAAAGCTAGTTAGTCCTGAAGTGAAGGCTTTAAATCCAGAACCAATCAGCTTAGCAATGCCAATGAGTGAAGAGCATAAGTACCTAAGACTTAGCCTATTACCGGAGCTTTTAAAGACAATTAGCTATAACCTAGCTAGAAATCAATCCAATCTTGCTTACTATGAAATTGGTTCCATTTTTCTTACGAATGAAAAAGAACTAACTAAGCAACCAGAAGAGCCATTACGTCTGTCCGGAGTATTGACTGGGAAATGGTTAGAACATCTATGGCAGCAAGAAAGTAAACAGGTTGACTTCTATGTGGTTAAAGGAATCGTAGAGGGATTATTTGAACATCTAGAATTATCGTTAACTGTAGCACAAGCACAACTTGCGGATATGCATCCAGGGCGTACGGCAGTTATCTTATTAGATGGGAAAGAAATAGGATTCATGGGTCAATTACACCCAGCGCTTGAAAAAGAGCTTGATTTAAAAGAAACCTATGTATTTGATATTAATATGGAAGCAGTACTTGATGCTCACCACCATGTCCCAAGCTATACACAAATTCCAAGATATCCATCTGTAACACGTGATATTGCATTTATCTTGGATGATGCAGTGAATGCTGGTGATGTAAAAACGACCATCGAGCAAGTAGGAGCGCCGCTTGTGAAACAAGTCCAAGTATTTGACTTATATAAAGGGGAAAACCTACCAGATGGTAAGAAATCAGTAGCATATAGCCTATTATATCTTGATCCGGAGAAAACACTAGTCGATGAAGATGTAGAAAAATCCTACCAGGCTATTATAGAAGCGGTAAATGAGAAACATCATGCATATGTAAGGTCTTAAGCGAATTTGTAAAAATAGAATATCTGTAATTTATCAAGAGGCTATAGACAAAACTAAAACAAAGGTAATAAAAACCGAACAATCAACCCATTAGCTGGTGCGGGTTTGATGCACTAATTTTCATGTTTGGTTTATCCTATGTTAGAAGTAGTTTTGTTTAAAGCCTCTTCTTTAATTCCTCCAATATGGAAAATAGTTGCTAATTCATCTGAAAATTGTGGTAGAATGAAAAATACCTAAAATTTGAAATATACTGGTGTTTGTGTGTAGGATAAGTCACAGAGAATATCGAGTGTAGGAGGATGAGCAATGGGGTATATTGAAGAACTTAGGGCGCTTGTTAGCCATCAACCATTAATTTTAGTAGGTACAGCTGTAGGGGTGCTGAATCATAATGGGGAAATATTACTTCAGAAAAGGCATGATGGTCGCTGGGGAGTTCCAGGTGGATTCTTAGAATTAGGGGAGTCTACAGAAGAAGCTGGTAGAAGAGAGGTATTAGAGGAGACTGGAATCCAATTAGGTAAACTAGAATTAGTGAATGTTATCTCTGGAAAAGAACATTTTGTCAAGCTTCCAAATGGAGATGAGTTTTATCCTGTAACCGTGGTATATATTTGCAAGGATATAACGGGTGGAGAATTAAAGGTAGACGGAGTAGAAACAGTTGATGCTAAATTCTTTAAGCTTAACGAATTACCTGATAGTTTAAATCCACTCGTCAAAAAGCTTATTTATTCATATCTGCCTAAGCAGTGATGTACATGAACCAATAATGACTTTTAAGGGAGGGGGTCCCCCGTGTTAGTGGAGAAGAAAGTTTACCTCTCAAGTAGACTGAAGCGAATATTGGAACAGGCTGAAGAAGAAGCTATGCTTTCTAAGGATAGAATTGTAAAGCCTATACATATATTTGTATCTTGCATGCAGGAAAAAGGTGGAGCATTAGGAGAGTTATGGATAAAACTAAATCTCGATTTTAAAGCATGTAGCGTGAAAGAAGAAGAAACCGAAATAAAACCGATAAAAAATGATTTTTTTAATGCGCTAATTAGTCAGGATACAGCCAATGTTTTACAGAGAGCGATAGACTATATGAAGGGCTACAATCAGATTTTCTTAAATGAAGGTCATGTGCTTAAAGCATTGATTGTAACGAAGGCATTAGATGATGTCCTCAATGAAGAATGTAAACAGATTATCATGACACATGGCACAACTTCACGAGATATGGCTACTAATCTTGAATTTTATACATTCCCATCATTGGACTCGCTAGGAATCAAAAAGGCAATTCCTGCTGATGAAAAACAGCTTGTGTCGTTTGTAGAGCAGCATTTTTCCAAGGAATGGGCAGAAACAATAAGGGATGCATTTGATCATAATGAGCCTAACGTATATATTGCCGTTGATGATAGCAAAGCAATAATCGGGTTCGCTGCTTTTGATGTTTATAAACGTAAAAAGGGATATTTTGGTCCAATGGGAGTTATCCACTCCAATCGCGCAAAGGGGATAGGATATCGATTGCTCCATCATTGTTTACGAGACATGAAGGAATTAGGCTATGCCTATGCAATTATTGGTGGGGCTGGCCCAATTGAATTCTATGAAAAAGCATGTCAGGCAGTCGTCATTCCCACAGCAAGTAAATGAACAAAACAGAGGAGAACATTATGGTGAAAACAGCCTTTATAGAACAGGAAGATGTAGAAAAAGTAGCAAGGTTTATTGCTGAGCTAAATAGGTTAGAATCTTCCCACATAGGATTTTGTGGTAAAGATAGCATAGAAATTGCGGAATATATGAAGGAGGAAATCCCTTATCCTAAAAGCTTTGTTGCAGCGCAATATGAAGGTGATTTACTTGGGGTTGTAGGTATTGATCCAGATTTTGATAGTGGTGTAGGCGAGGTTTGGGGACCTTTCGTGATAGAGGAACAAAAGGGTATAGTAGATCAGATGTGGGTGAAGTTACTTGAAAACAAGCTAGCTGGCATCAATACGTTCCTGTTGTTTCCTAATAAAGAAAATAAACTGGTTCATGAGTTTGCTATCCGAAATGGTTTTTCAAAGGGAAGTGAACAGGCGATATTGATTTTTGATCGTAACGATGTTCATAGATTACAAGATTCTAATTTAATGGAATTAACCGCTGAATACCATGATGAAATGGTAGCCTTACATGATCAACTTTTCCCAGGTACATATTATAGTGGTCAACAAATTATCGATAGACTTGATGAGCGTAATAAAGTATTTATCCTAGTAGAGGATGAGGAATTATGTGGTTATGTATATGTTGAAGCAGAACCAGAATTTAGTGATGGAAGTATTGAATTTGTTGGTGTTCATCAGTCGAAAAGGAGTAGAGGGATTGGTAGTCAGTTGATAGCTGGTAGTTTGAAGTGGTTATTCACATTTGAAACAATTCCATCTATTCGACTAACTGTAAGTGCAGAAAATAAAACGGCTGTAAACTTATATCAAAAGGCCGGTTTCAGACTACAACATAGTCTTCATACGTTTAAGAAGGACAGGAAATAGGGCAGGCTAATTCCGTTTTAATATCGTAACCGGATAGACAATGAAAGGATAGGATGAAAATTCTATCCTTTTGTGCGCTTGGCAGCGCTCCGAACTTAAGGGTGAAAGTCCCAAACACGCCGTAGTGGCGGAAGTGTATAGCTGACAGGCAGTGCATGCTCGTGAGGGAATGTGCGGAGGGCTTGAAGGCAAAC
>NZ_JBCPXV010000042.1:0-28939 GCF_039581225.1 Ornithinibacillus proteolyticus
AGTGTTTCTTTAATTCACGAACTGCCTTAATGGATTGGTTTTTATTGAAAAACTCACCTTTCCAATTATTTTCAGTCAGTTGACCGTTCTGCACCATTTCATTGACGATGTACCAATAAGCATCTTTACCTTTTTGTTTTCCAACAAAATAGTTGTAAACAAAGCGAGAACATCCAATTGTTTTGTTAATCCGTTCCATTTGCTTTTTACTTGGATAGATTCGGAACTTGTAGGCTTTTTTCACTACCATTGATTTTCACCTCCTTCATTATGTTGGATGGAAACGAATGGATGACTTTACAGAAAAAAGGTTTTACCACTCGTACCCAAGCTATTATTTATCTCATCAACACGCACTCGAACAGTCGGACAATCGAGATGGCAAGTAAGCCATTCCTTGTACGAAGGCGATTCATCCCCCACTTACTCATTGGGCTTTACCCTTCTCATTCCTTGAAGATGGGGGGGGTCTCGCCTATTTTAGATAAAAACTAGAAAACGCACATTTCCGTTCCTCATCCAGATTGATATTATAATAATATCCACCACTTTAAAGTTATTGGAGTTCCTGTATTAAGACATAAGAATACGATCTATACTATCACCGTCATTGACCAATTTTGTTATTAAAACTGTATTGTCCATTTAGAGTTGGTGAACTAAAGCATCCGATTCTTATATAACCTAATTTATATGTTGGCAAGCTAGCCTTCAGTATTAATCCGTTTCATTGGCATTTTTTGTATGAATTTTCATTAATGACCAATGTTATCATTGTCACCATTAATTGGTTCTACTACCTTTCCATTTTTATCCGTTATGATAGTATCGGTTTCTTTAATAGGTTCCTTCAAAGTCGGATAATAAGCAATGGCTCCAATTATAATGGTTATCATTATCAACCCAATAGTAACTTTTTTCTCATAGGGACTCCTTTTTAACACTTCATATATTATTTTTTCTCGCTTGTTTAAATTATAGTATGTTAACCACTGCACCTGATAGTTTAAGTGCAATATATCACAATTTTTCCTAGAAAAGGGCTACCTTCTTAATGGAAAATATAAAAATTATGATAAAACATAGGTAGGCAGAAGAAGTGATTCCCCTTTGATACAGTAATCGCCTTTATCATTTTTATTCAATAAAGTTTATATTATTTCCCTGACACCACTTAATCGCAATTTGTTTAAAACACTCGTAACGGTATGTATACCATTGCTCTTCCATTTCAAAATCAATTATTTTATCCTTAAACCTTCTGAAAGCCCCCTTTCCCTTAATTGCTCTTAATAAAGCTTCCTGCTTCCATTGATTACTTACACTTAAGCAAAAGTTTTCCATTATTTTATATTCATTCACATCATATTTAGTTGGTAACTCTATATAATTTTCAAAGTTATCAACTATATCAATTGCAATCTTTCTATTTTCTTGTTGCCATTCAGGTAAATGATCAAAAGGTTCTTCTTCTTCAGCAGCTCTCAAGTCCTCTGATGTTACTAACACTATTTCACCTGTTTTCATATTTAATAATGAAAGTGACTTTTCAAATTGGATTTCCATTTCTTCAATTATATCTTTCAGATTGACTTGTATATTCACGATTAAATCACCCTTTTTCATTTGAATATTGCACCTGGTAGTTCAATAAGATTTATACTTTATTTTTGTGTATGACCCATTTAACAGCGTCTAATAGGTTCTCAGCTACATAATCTGGTTCAATTTCCGCCCACTTATCCCTGTATTGATTAAGGGAACTGTACCCCCATCCTGTAAGCACTAAAATTTTCATTGCACCAACGGAATGAGCTGCCAACATATCAGTTGAACCAACATCACCAATAAATACAGTCTTTGTTAAATCTAATTTATATTTTATTGATGCTTCCAAAAGCATTCCTGGTTTTGGTTTATGACAATTGCAGTCATCATCTGAACTATGAGGACAAATAAAGGCATCATCAAATTCATATGATTGAAATTCCTTGTAAAAATCATCAAGGGTAGCTTCACCTCTACTAATTCTATGTTGATTAGTACAGGCAAAAGTTTTAATATTATTATCCTTTAAAATTTGTAATGCAACTCTACTGAACGAATATGGGGTGAAATCTTTTGGATGAATAAAATGTCCAGTACCACCAATAGTTCCATCACGGTCAACAAAAACTGCTTCAATATTCATTGGTAGGTTATTCCCCCTTTTATTTCTTGATTTTCAACTCTTCTGCCCCGTTTGCTTAATATCTTCTACCTAAACACTAACATAATATTCCAAAAATAAAAACGAGATTTTAGCCATAAGAAAAAGGCGATACCACTTGGATCACCTTATTTAACTCTCACCCGTTACTCTAAGTATAATAATTCACAATCTTTTTTCCACATCAATAAACTTAGTCACTTTAATGTGTTGTCCATGCAAAAAGACGCTTTTTATTAAAGAAAATTGCCCCGATTGCGGTATAGTTAAGCAATATTTTCACCAAAACTTTAAGTAATGAACAAGCGTGTTAATTCCTACCAACTTTACAGCCATAATTGCAATTATAACTATAATACTTAAAACGGCAGCCTTTTTACCAGAATTAGCCATGTTATCACCCTACCTTAAATCATATTTTTTCGTCAAACGATAAATTTACTGGCTCGTCCAGCAGTTCACCATGCACCTCTAAATTAGTTGTTGGAATACTTTCATTTACCTCTTCAAAAGTGAATTGATCTGCCCATACAGTTCCTTGTCCAGACAGAATGATACCAAATGAAATAACAGCACTTTGGGTTGGAACATCCAAAATAATAGAATAATGGTTCCAGTTTGTTGTTCCTTTAATGGGGCGATTACTCATATTATCAAATTGAAGAACATCTTCCATTGTGTCATCTACTCGCATCCACATCCCAGCGTACACATCTACCTCTTCCGTACGGATGAAACAAGAGAGTCTAATACGTTTTCCAACAAACTGATTAGCCCTAAATGTTTGCATCATGGTAGCGAATTCTGTTGAATCTAACACTGTTTTGGATTTTAAATAACCTGATGCTTTCCCCTGATGAACAACTTCATGGTCAATCCCCATTTCGTAATTAAATGGATTTGATCCACTTAAAAACCAACCTTTTACCTTTGTCTCCATATTTGTTTCCTCCTTAATTTTAATCATTTCTGACATCATTTTGCGATATTTTCCAGGTGGTAGCTTATAAATCTCTTTAAATGCTCTTGTAAATGATTCTTGTGATTCAAACTGATAATATAAAGCGATATCAAGAATGCGTTCACGTGTGTAAAGCAAGGCGGAAGAAGCATTAGCCAATCTTCTTAACCGAATATATTCAGTTATCGTCATGCCAACCTTGGATTGGAATATTCGATGAAAGTGATACTTTGAAAAATTTGATTGTGCTGCAATATTTTCCAAAGTAAGTGGTTCATGTAGGTTTTCTTCCACATACAATATAATTTTCTTAATTATAATTTCATGATTATACAACGAAGGTACCTCCTTTAATTATAGGATATCAAGGTTCTTCATTTTTTTTTGATATATCTTGCGAAGTAATCGCTGCATCCTAAAAATATTTAAAGAGAGGTTGATGTAAATATCAACCTCTTTTTATATCTGCAACAATATCGCACGATTGTTGAATATGAGCTAAAGACGATTCTTCAACTATCCTGCCCCATTAATTCAATAACTCCACAAACCAATACTAACTAATATTCCAAATATACTATCGGAATTTTACCATAAGAAAAAGGCGAACTTCATAGATCCCTGTTTCACTATCCGTTTGTCAAAGTACATTTTTTCACAAACAAATCCCTTACAATATTTATTAATTCAAATCCTTAAGAAACTCATATAATTCATCAACACTATAGGATTTAAAAATAAGTTCTTGCTTGTCAAACACAAACAATACTGGGAATTGTTCTATGTCAAATTCTTCTTTATAATCAACAACATAATTTTCTTCATAATACACCCAATTGACGACTGCATCCTGTTCTTTATCCTCCATGATGTCCATTATGTCTTCAAAGAATGTTTCCTGTAGCTCTGTAGGTAATGTTTCATACATTACAACTATATTAAATCCATCTGTATGTAATCGAAGTTGCCAAAATTTTTCTTCATAAGACATCTCTAACAGGATGATTTCATCTGGATAACCTTCGAAACTATCTCCTCTTGGCGGATTAACTAACACTTTTTGTCCCTTTTTTAGGTTATCGATTGATACTTCCTTTCCATCTTCGTGCTTTATAACTGTCTCATTTGATAATTTTGCTATATAAGAGTATCCCTCATCTGTCATACCAGGACCTTTTCTGTCTCTTTTTTCCCATTCAGAAATGTCCACGTCAATACTCTTTTCATCTTCTAAAACTTCCCAAACAGTTCCAATCATTTTATCATCTTCATAATACCCGTAAGGAGACTCTAATTTATCGCCCGTACTTTCACTACATGCAGAAATACATAACATGGTAATTAACAAAAATTCTTTGACGCAAGTTACCTCCTCCTCCCAATCGAAGCAGACATGTTATTATAAAAATGATTTATTTTCTTACATTAATCTGCCCCTTTAATAATGACACAATATTCCGAAAATATTATTAAATAAATAGAAAAAGACGATTCATTTGAAGACCGTCTTGCTCTACCCTTGCCCCGTATGCTCAAACATATTTTTATGAATTTGTAGTAAATTTCAAATGTTTATCACCTAAGATAATAATATTTATATTCCATCTTGGATGCATAACTAAATTGTCGTTTCCATCAAATTCTAAAGCCATATGAATTTCATCATCTTCATTTGTAAGAATGGCCATTCTTTTATTTTCCATATCTATATAAGGCTTTAAACCTTCTACCATTTCTATTTTCCAATCAAAAAAGTTCATCATTTCGCCTCCATTTTCTCAATATATCAATAACATATAAGAATATTTTAATCACTAACCTGATCCGTCAATTAAAGCACTTAATACTCTAAATGTTATATATATTTTAACATAAATATCCAACTCTAGACTTAACGCCCTTTAAAAAATATCCCCGATAATTTCTAAGATTCCCAATCACTCTATAGTACTCACAAAAAACCTCTGGCCTATATAAGGGCAGAGGTTAAAACTTTAGTCTATATTTCTTTTGTTTAAGTTGAGCATTTTTTATCAAATATTGAACCATATTTTCGTACTACAACATTTACTAAAACAAGGATCTGAATTGAAAAATTCAATCATGAAATAATAAGTAATCCATTCCTTTCCCGCCTTTGCCATCCATATTACCATGTTAATAATATTCTTCCCATTAGTTCCTTAAGACATCTCATCAAAACTTTTTGTTGTATTCTCAATTTCAGGATTCGTTTTTTTCTTCGGATTGAGTAAACGTCCTTTTCGAACTTGTTTTACCCAGAATCCGCCATGAATTTGCTTCGGTTCATAGGAAATGATAAAGGCTTTCGGATCTATGGTTTTAATTTCTTCATATAATCGTAGTTCGTATTTTCTTGGTGTTAATATTTGCATAGATAGCCGGTCTCCATCCATTCCATAAGCAGACCAACTGGTTACACCATACCCCTTTTCCCTTAATCTACGGGTAAAGTTTAAATCAGGATTACCAGAGATAACATTTACAGTAATATATCCAAGTGCAAGCTTTTCTTCAATAATGGAACCAACAACTACCCCGATTCCATAACCAAGAGCATAAGCTAGTACGTTTTGTATCTCGTTCAAATTATCTAATACAAGACCTAGCCCAAATATGTAGACAACAATTTCAAACATACTAACAAAGCCTGCCACATAGCGGCGTCCTTTTAATGTTAAAATCATACGAATGGTAAACATGGAAACATACACGATATTAATAATCAGAATGATAGCAACCATGATTAGAGCATTTTCCAGCAATAACATAACCTCCTATTTTCTTATACTCCTAAGGGCATACACCCATTTTTTAGACTTTGCATATAGTATAACTATCATACTGCAAAAAATGAGGTGTTGTCATGGATCCATTTCAGCAAATGTCTGATTGGAAACGGAATTTAGATCACTTCTTTGGCGAGCAATTTTGGAATCAGTTTGAAGGGATCCTTAAACCAACCATTCCCCAAATCAATATTTACCAAACGGACAATGAAATATTATGTATTGCAAGCATACCAGGATTAACGGATTTGGATAAAGTAGATATTTATGTAGACCATACAACATTAGATTTACGTGGAACGATAGATATCGGTTTTAGTGCCGGTACAGTAGTGAAGGAAGAGATACTACAAGGTGTGTTTGACCGCAATCTTTCCTTACCATTTCCAGTTCGCTCGGATAAAATCAAAGCAACCTATCATAATGGACTACTATATATCCAATTACATCGGTTAATTTCTGATTCTAGTAAGAAGAATCGCGTTAAGGTTGAGTTACTGGAGGAAAACTAATGATAAGAACAGAAAATCACCTAAGCGCTATTCTAATCTACACAATAAAAGCTCCGGCGATATTCCGGAGCTTTTAATAGCCAAATACCATATTTCAGTTACTTAGGTATAGATTACGGTTTAATTAACCAGCTTCCGTAACTATTTTCTTAGCAGGTTGTTTCCAAAACAGCGATAATACGATTCCCATCGCTATAATTGCAGTAGCAAAGAAATATGGATAATTAATATCTATATCAAATAACACGCCACCCACTATTGGACCAAATATGTTTCCTAAGCTCGTAAACATGGAATTCATTCCCCCAACAAATCCCTGCTCCCTACCAGCTATATTAGAAAGGTAGGAAGTAATCGCTGGACGGAATAAATCAAACCCTACAAACACAATAAAGGTTACGAGTAAAATAGATAGATATGATTGGACAACCGTCATCATATAAACGAGCACTGCTGATAATAATAAACTATATTGAATTAACCTAATTTCCCCTAATAACTTGGTAAGCCTATCAAATAATAAGACCTGGGAGATAGCACCAAATATTGCTCCACCAGTGATGACAATCGCAATATCTGTTGGCGTGAATTGAAACTTATGATCGACAAATAAGCTAAAAAATGATTCGAAAGCTGCAAGTCCGAACGAGGTAATGAAAATTAGTACAAACGAAATCAAATACATTGGCACAAACAAACGCTTGAAGCCAACTTTTGGTTGCGCATCCTGTTCCTCATCCTCATACTCTGCTGAACGCTCAGGCTCAGTTAGTAAGATAATCGATAGAATAGCTGCAAAGCTACCAAGCCCACCGGCAAAGAAAAACGGTACTCGAGTTCCGAAGTCTGCAAGGAAACCACCAATCCCAGGACCAATAATAAATCCAGTACTAATCGCAGCTGACATATATCCCAGCGCTTTAGGACGAGTTTCCTTCGTCGTGATATCAACGATAAAGGCTGTAACAGCTGGCATAATAAAAGCCGCACTAATACCACCTAGTATACGCGATATGAATAAGGTTTCGATTTCTTTCCCAATACCAAATAGAAATTCCGAAAAACCAAAAATAAATAACCCAATAACAATCATTATCTTTCTGCCAAACTTATCAACAGCCTTACCTGCTAATGGTGAAGCGATTAATTGGGCAATCGCAAATGCTGCAGTTAAATAGCCTACTGTCTTTCCCGTAATACCTAGTTCATTCATTAATGTCGGTAATACCGGAATAACCAAACCAATTCCTAAAAAGGCGATAAATAAGTTCAGTAGTAATAACCATAAGGTGACTTTATTTGTACGCATATTTTCATTCTCCCTAACCTTTACTTTATATATAAACATATAGATAATTTTCTATTTACAACTTAATATCCTAATGTATATAGTAACTATATAGTCAAGATGGAGATGATCATAATGAGCAAAAAAAAGAAATATTTAACGTCTGGTGAGTTTGCCAAGCTTTGTAAAGTAAACAAGCAAACTCTGTTTTACTACGATCAAATTGGCCTTTTATCCCCCATTATAAAAAACGAGAAAGGATACCGCTTTTATTCCATTCATCAAATAGAGCTATTTAATGTGATTGATTTGTTAAAGGATCTAGATATGTCCTTGAAAGACATTCAACACTACATGAATAATAAATCACCAGAGAAATTTCTAGAACTAATGCATCAAAAGAAAGAAGAAATCGTCATCAAACGTCAAGAAATAGAAATGAAGGAGAAGCTTATTGAAGCAAAAATAGAATTAATGGAAGATGCCGCCCAAACCGATTTTGAGCAAATCACGTTAACACAATTGCCAGAAGCAACACTTTATTTAAGTAGAAATATTGAAAACATCTCAAATGATGAATTTGTTAAGGTTGTTTCTGATTTTATTGACGAGTTATACATATCCAAGCTAGATACAGGATATCCAATTGGGGTTATTACGAAAAGAGAGCATATTTTAAAAGGGGAATATACAAATTATAGTTATTTGTATATGGAGCAACCTACACCTAAGCAAGGTTATCCGTACTTTCAAGCAGTTAAGGGAGACTTCTTAATTGGCTATCATATCGGGGGAGTCGCAACAGTTAACCAAACCTATAAACGTTTCTTAAAAGAAATGGATAGATTAAATCTAGTCTTAGGAGATTATGTTTTTGAAGAGTTCGTATATGATTCCATTGTAAAAAATAACGAGGAAGAATACGTCACTAAAATTATGCTACATGTTTATAAGAAGGATTAACTATAGTTACATAGAATTCCTTCTAACCTTTTCATATTAATTTCTGAAATTTTTCTTTAGGATAGTTTTCCTAAATATGATATAGTTTTATATAATCTTATTTAGTTCAATATGATGTAGCCTGTCTACATCGTCTATAGCACAATGTGGGGGATATATAATATGACAACATTAAAGAAAGCAACATTTGCTGGCGGCTGCTTCTGGTGTATGGTAAAACCTTTCGATCAGTGGGACGGAGTGCATGCTGTTGTTTCTGGTTATACTGGTGGCCATGTAGAAAACCCAACGTATGAGGAAGTAAAGACGGGTACTACTGGTCATTACGAAGCGGTTGAAATTACGTTTGATCCAAGTATTATTTCCTATAATGAAATATTAGAGGTTTACTGGCGCCAAATTGATCCAACCGATGCCGGTGGTCAGTTCCAAGATCGTGGAGAACAATATCGTACTGCTATCTTCTATCATGATGAAGAGCAAAAAGCACAAGCAGAAGCTTCTAAACAAGCATTAGCGGAAAGTGGCCGATTCCAAAAGCCAATTGTAACAGAGATTCTACCAGCTGTTACATTCTATCCAGCGGAAGATTATCATCAAGATTTCTATAAAAAAAGCGAAACAGAATATAAAGAAGATCGGGCCAAATCAGGCCGTGATGAGTTTATCGAAGAGAATTGGAAGTAAGATTAATTAGCATCCGTCATGACGGGTGCTTTTTCTATTTTAATAGATAAAAAACTGGCCGCCCATTAATCGACGACCAGTAATTTATAATTGGTTTAAGTTAACTCCTACAAGAAAATAAAGTATGCAACAAAGATGACAAACAGTACATACATAACTGGATGGATTTGCTTCGCTTTTCCAGAAACAAGCATTGTGATTGGATAGAAAATAAATCCAATTGCAATACCAGTAGCAATACTGTATGTTAATGGCATCATAATAACCGTTAAGAAGGCTGGAACAGCGATTGCGAAGTTATTCCAATCGATATCCTTTAACGCTGTTGCCATCAATACCCCAACAATAATCAATGCTGGTGCAGTAACTGCTGATGTCACGATACTTAATAGTGGTGAGAAGAATAACGCTAATAGGAAAAATCCTGCTGTTACAACAGAAGTAAATCCAGAACGTCCCCCAACTCCAACACCTGAAGAAGATTCGACGAAAGAAGTAGTAGTTGACGTACCTACTGCTGCACCAACAACTGTCGCTGCTGAGTCAGCAAACAATGCCTTACCAGCACGTGGTAATTTATTATCCTTCATTAACCCTGCTTGTGACGATACCGCAACTAAAGTTCCTGCCGTATCAAAGAAATCGACAAATAAGAAAGTAAGAATGACAACTAGCATTTGGATAGTGAAAATGTCACCAAAGTGTGCAAATGCTTGCCCGAACGTAGGTTCAAGACTTGGTACACTTCCAACAATACCATTGAACTCAGACAAACCGAAAATCAATCCAACAATAGTAGTAATGATCATACCATAAAAAATACCTGCTTTTAATTTAAGTGCTAATAGAATTACAGTTACTACTAATCCAAATATAGCAAGTAATACCATCGGATTGGTAAAATCCCCTAGTCCTAATAACGTATCTGGATCACCTACAATAATTTCAGCATTTTGAAGACCAACAAATGCAATAAATAATCCAATACCTGCTCCTACTGCTTTCTTCAATTCAGCAGGGATAGCGTTAATTACTTTTTCACGAAGACCAGTTAATGTTAGCACAATAAAAATAAGTCCAGAAGCTAATACCCCAGCTAATGCTGTTTCCCAAGGAATACCCATTCCAATAACAACCGAAAATGCAAAGAATGCATTTAATCCCATTCCCGGTGCAAGTGCGATAGGATACTTCGCAATAAGACCCATTAATAACGTACCTACTGCTGCAGCGATTGCTGTTGCTGTAAATACCGCCCCTTGATCCATACCTGTTTCCTTTAAAATATCAGGGTTAACAAATAATATATATGCCATTGCTAAGAACGTTGTTAATCCGGCAGTAAATTCGGTGCGGAAATTAGTTCCTAATTGTTCAAATTGAAAAAACTTCTTCATTACTTTTCCTCCTAAAATAACTAAAAATGAATGCAAATAAAAAAAAGCAAGCTTAAATCCACCAATTGGGGACTTAAGCTTGCTACCAAAAAACTACGTGAGAAAAGTAATTGGATTCTAGTAAATAATAAACTATCATCTAAATATTACTAATCTGCGTAGTCAGACCATTTACGGTGGTCTGGTAGAAACTTTGGGCCATATCCCCTAAATTATACGCAAAGTATTCTTTTACCTTGTTTCAGATAATATGTTACTATTTTACTAGTTAAATGTCAACCATTCCCGAACGTTTTTACAAACAAAAAAAATAATGTTCGCCTTTTCACCCACGTCCCAAAACATTTTCGAGACTTAGGGAAGAAAGTACTCTCCCTCACTTCTAAATTCACCCATCAATGATTTACCATCACCTAATAACAACATCATGTTCAACAATTATAAGTAACTATCCTCTTTTAGAAGTGCATTTTACTTGTTTAAACGGCATTACCTCAGTAATAATAAGAAAACACATGTTAAAAATATCGGAGGATTAAATAATGCCAGTCTATACACGAAAAGCAACAATACATGACTTAGAAGCAATTATGTCAATTCTAAATGATGGAATTGCCTATTTAAAGGAGCAAGGATTACCACAATGGCAAAATGGGGATGGTCCGACACCTGAATTAATTAAGCAAGATATCGAAAAAGGATATGCACATGTCTTAATCTCCGATAACAAGATAGCAGGATACGGCGCATTAGTTCCTGGACCAGAAGCGCCTTACGAAAATATGACGGGAGGATCATGGGAAGGACAAGAGGATTCTTACATCGTTATCCATAGAATAGCGGTAGATTTACATGTCCGTGGCAAAGGGTTATCCAAAATCTTATTACATGATTTAATTGTACTCTCTCGTCACATGGAATATAAAGATGTACGTATTGACACATATCCAAAAAATGAAATTATGCAAAAAGTGATTGTAAATGCAGGATTTCATTATAGCGGCATAATTTATTTTCCTGTTGAACACGGTGAGCGTAAAGCATATCAGCTTTTGCTTGATTAATAGTTAGAATATAAATAGCCCAAGCCTGAATGGTATGGGCTATTTTCTATTTCTAATTAATTAATCTTCTTATATATTCCATTCTTCCATCTGGATACAAGAGATAAGCTTTCTTGGTTTTAGCTTCATACCTTGCTACCGGGATCGCTTTAAGGGAAAACTGGGGAAAATACTAATAAAATAAAGCCTATTTTACAAAGGTTTGTTTGAAATACAAATCTGTAAAATAGGCTTTTCCATTTATAAACCAATTAGTTAATTATTCCCACTCAATAGTAGCAGGTGGCTTACTCGTAATGTCATACACTACTCTATTAATATGTGCTACTTCATTCACAATTCGAGTAGAGACTTTTTCCAATACATCAAATGGAATTCTAGCCCAGTCAGAGGTCATTCCATCAATAGAAGTTACTGCACGAATACCGATCGTGTAATCATACGTACGAGCATCTCCCATTACACCAACACTGCGAATATTAGGTAGTACCGTGAAATACTGCCAGATATCACGTTCTAATCCTGCATTTGCAATTTCTTCTCTTAGAATAGCATCAGATTCGCGAACGATCTCTAGCTTCTCATCGGTAACTTCACCAAGTACACGAATAGCTAGTCCTGGTCCTGGGAATGGTTGACGCCATACGATTCGATCTGGTAAGCCTAATTGTGAACCTAATTCACGAACTTCGTCTTTAAATAATGTGTTTAAAGGCTCAATTAATTCAAATTGCATATCTTCAGGAAGTCCACCTACATTATGATGGGACTTAATAGTTTGTGCTGTTTCTGTTCCACTTTCAATAATATCGGTATAAAGTGTTCCTTGTGCTAGGAAATCCATATCCTTTAGCTTCGCCGCTTCATCATCGAAAACATAAATAAATTCGTTCCCAATAATTTTACGTTTTTTCTCTGGATCATCGACACCTTTTAGCTTAGATAGGAAACGCTCTGAAGCATCTACCTTGATCACATTCATATCAAAATCATCAGCGAATACCTTCATCACGTCATCTGCTTCATTCTTACGTAACAAACCATGGTCTACAAAAATACACGTTAATTGATCGCCAATTGCTTTATGAATTAAAGCTGCTACTACAGAAGAGTCAACACCACCACTTAGGGCACAAAGGACATTTCGGTTACCAACTTTTTCTCTAATTGCCTTTACTTCTTGTTCAATAAAGTTCTCAATTGTCCAGTCACCACTTGCTCCGCAAACATCGAATACGAAATTACGTAATAATTGATTTCCATACTCAGAGTGGCGTACTTCCGGGTGGAATTGAACACCGTACATCTTCTTCTCCTTCATGCTGAATGCGGCAATTGGAGTGGACGGATTTGTTGCATCTACTGTGAAAGTTGACGGTGCTTCAACAACTTTATCTCCGTGACTCATCCAGACTGTTTGTGCTTCTGGCGTTTCACTAAATAATACTGGATTATTTTGCAGGGAAATGGTTGCTTTTCCATATTCACGATTTTTGGATTTATCTACTTTTCCACCATAGTGTAATGCCATGAGCTGCATACCATAGCATATTCCAAGTACCGGTATGTCTAGTTCAAAAATTCTTTCGTCTGGTCGGAAGCTATTTTCATCATATACACTATGTGGTCCACCAGAAAGGATGATGCCTTTTGGGTTTATCTTTTTAATTTCTTCTATTGATATTTTGTGTGAATGTAGTTCACTATAGACACCAAATTCACGGATTCTTCGTGTAATTAATTGATTGTATTGGCTACCAAAGTCTAAAACTAGAATCATTTCGTTATCCATTGTTATTCTCCTTATATTGTAATATGTTGACCGCCATCCAAATGCAGCATGTAATATAGGCTTCATATATCCTTACTGCTAAAGAAAATAAAAAAAGTCTGGATTTCAGCCTTTCTATATCATACTCCTAGCATAGGAAGTACATAAATATAGAAAAAGGCAGAAATCCAGACTTGGGTAATATCTAGAATTCCGCCTTCATAGTCAGGGTATTATCGGTACCCCGGTAGAAACTTTCGAACCATATTATCGAGGATATATGAAAGCATGTGTTTATAAGTTAAACTTATTTTACTAGTGATAGGAAACTCTAGTCAACCCAATATACGTTTAATTAAATTTTTCCATAAATCCGACATTTCATCTTCTACATTGTGATTGGTACTATTTTGATAGATTAGCTTCTCATAGTTTGCTGTTAGCTTAGCCATTTCATTTGTACCATACCAATTATCTATTCGGACAGCAAATTCTCTCAGTGTTTGATCTGGTTCTTTCTGGAACCCTTTCTTACTCAATAATTTCAATACGAAATGGAAGGCTTCTTGATATGTCGCTTCATCCTTTCGTTTGGTCATTTTTCGCTCTAATAAATAGGTTCTTATTTGATTTCTCTTCCAGTATACTAATCCGATTCCAATAAGGAGAATCACTGCTAGAATAATCCCATGAACTATTGTAAATTCCATCTTTTGATCATCTGCTTTAGCAGCTGGGCTAAATGCCTCATCAGCCTCTTGTTCTGGCACTTCTAACTCTTGTTCTGGTGTTTGTGGTTCTGCTTCAGGTGCTTCTAGTACATCATCTTGTGTGGATGTATCAACAGCATAACTATTTGGTGCATTGAAGCCCTGTGTTGGCTCAAATGGTACCCATCCAATTCCTTCAAAATATACTTCTACCCATGAATGGGCATTGGCATTGGTTACTTGATATAGATTATTACCTTCCTCATCAACATTGTCGCCTATTTTTTCACCACTAGTAAATCCTTTTACCCACCTAGCTGGAATGTCTAGTGTACGAAGCATAACAACCATGGAAGTAGAGAAATTATCACAATATCCTACCTTTGTTTCAAACAAAAATTGATCTACATAATCTTGATCTTCCTCAGGAACAGCAACATCACTAATTTGGTAAACAAATCCATTAGCACCAAAATATCGTTCAATTGCACGGACTTTGTCATACTGATTATCGTGATTCGCTGTAATTTCTTCTGCTAGTACTTGGACCCTATTTGGCAAAGTGGATGGTAGACGAGTGTATTTCTCTAGTAAATCTTCATCTGCCGGTGTACCACTCTCCCTCATCTGATCGATAGGGTATGATGGCTTGTCATATATAATCTTATAATCAGACAGAACTACAGTACTATCATTTATTTCTGTTCTAATTTCACCTGTAGCATCATTTAGCTTCAAGGACACATTCTCATCAGAAGGGGTTACTTGATTAATTCCATACGGATAAAGTAGTTTCGAAATATACGCTCGTTCATCAAAATCTAGTCTCAACTGTCTTTCTTCTGTCACGACGTCTGAGGTGAAGGTTTCAAAGCTAATCATTCCATCCTCTTGTTCCTCAAATTCCTTCCGCTTTGAATTAAGCCAACCCTTCCCCGTATAAAGATCCTTAGATTCTACACGGAAATAATTGTCCTCCTTCATATAAGCTTGAAAGACTGGTGTATAATCTTGGACAAAGGAGCCGCCAAGACTATCATCATTTTCACCATAACCAACCTTCTGAATTACTCCAACCCCACCAATCCCATTACCATTTACGACACCTTCTATAAACGGAACTGGATCAGCCCATTGTGGGTCAAGCTTTGGCGCTGCATAACCAACTACGGAAGATAATAATACAATGACTATTAATGGGAGAATCCAAAGTGGTCTCGTACCTAATCGATAGCTTTGTATATTCTCTTTTTGGATTTCCTTTAGAACATTCGCTAATCCTAACGCTAAAAATGCAATAATGAATGTGCGTAAAATTGCCCAATCTGCGTTATATACAGTAAACGTATCTAACAGTGTGATATAAACAAACGTTAGAACACTGAATACCATAACCCGCTTTACCTGAACAAACCAATAAAAAATCAGATAGCTCATTAACCATATAATGAGTAAAAATAATAAGGTACGGAACATATTAGACAAATCAAACCATTGTCGCGATAGTAGAACTTGGATATTATAGGCAATTTCTGCATAGAATTCCTTGAACCAGGTCATACTCCAAAAACTATTGGCAGAATACAATCCATTCAAAATAAAAATAATCCCAAATCCTTTTAAAATAAAGGATAGCCACCATTTAATTTGAATAAGGCTGATAAAGAAACAAAAAAACGTATAGATAATAAAGATGCCGATGAACGTCGTATCCGTTACTTGATCTACTGGATAAAGCCACTCTAGAAATAACAATAAACCAGCCAGATAAAGAATAGAGGTGTAAACAAAAGGTATATTCGTTCTATTTAGTTTCCTCATAATGCATTCACCTCGATTGGATCCATAACCAAATCTTTCTCGGTTAACAGACTAATGCCAACCCCTTCATTACGAAGCTCTTGGATAACACGATGTTCCTCCATGGAAATACGGCCCTCGGACTGAATATATAGAATCATAAGCTTCTTCTCTCTTAGCCCCATATGTTGAAGCGTATCTCTTACCATGTGATCCAGATGCGTTGTAACTAATATGACAAAGTAGCTATTCGTTATTTTTTGCATTTCTTCTTTTAGCTTCCTAGCAAATGGATAGTTCAAACGTGGCTGTACTTGTGTTAAGTGCTTTCTGATTCCTTCCATTTTCGCAGGGTCATTTTTAACAGGGAAAAATACCGTATCCTCCCCAATCGATAGAAAACCAACTTGAGAGGCTTGTCTTCTTATCGTTTCCATTAAAGACATACTCGCCTCAATAGTGGCTTCATAAGCAAGTAAATTCATGCCATGATAATAGCAATTATCTAAAATAATTAGCGTATCTGTACTTTTTTCCTGTTCAAATTCCTTGGTCATGACATCATTTTTCCTAGCTGTTTGTTTCCAATCGATCCAGGAAAATTTATCACCTGGCGTATATTCACGAACGCCAGTTGCAACGTTTGTATTTTTTAGATTTAAGGAAAAGGATGAAATCGAGCCTTGCTCATAGCTGTTTATCTTTTCAACTAAATGAATATTCCTTGTAACGGGATATACGATTAACTCATTCGTTACGGGATAAACATACTCCTTTTTAATTAATCCAAATATGTCACCTGTCTTAACACGAACAGCAGGAAGAACGTGAACCCCTCTAGGTAGCTGATCGAGATCATAGGTAATAATAAATTCACGCTTAAACCAAGGGAAAATAATCTTTTTCATTTGACGGTTTTGATACAATTTATTCGGTTGGTCCATATATTGGTATTTAGCATGCCGAATATCCATTCGATTTAACGACTCAGGAAACACTTCCTCAACGATGACATAGTAAATGGGAAAGGGGATTTTACGTTTTATTTGGATAGAAGCCGTAATGCGGTCCCCTGTGGCAACAACATGCTTAAACATATTCCTCTCCACACTCCAACGGGAAATCGGATAAAACAGTAAACCCACTAAATAAAGGAAGATTGGTAGAAAGCTATAAAATAGGAACCAACTCGTAAATCCCCCTTGAAACATCGCATAAGCAAAAAGTATGACAAATAGGAATAAGATAAATAGACCATTACGTACTAAACGAAAAGCTGGTTTCATTACCTAAAATTCCTTTCGAATTGGTACAAATGTTTGTTTGACTACCTGCTCCACTATTTGTCTTGCTGTTTTCCCGTCATATTTCGCTTCAGAAGTTAAGATAATCCGGTGTGTCAGTACATATGGAGCTAAATACTTCACATCATCAGGAAGAACAAAATCCCTACCATTGATATATGCGTAAGCTTTCGCTGCCCTCATCAAGGCAATTGACCCACGTGGACTAACTCCTAGAAAAATATCATCATGGTTTCTCGTCTCACGGACAAGATTAACAATATATTGTTGAACATTTTTCTCTATATAAACCTGGCGAACTTCTTCTTGGATTAAAACTAATTCTTCTTTTGACATGACAGGTGAAATTGTTTCAATGGGGTGCTCTTTGGATATTCTTTCTAGCATTTCCAATTCGTTCTCTAAAGATGGATATCCCATCGTTAGTTTCAAAATAAAACGATCTAATTGAGCTTCTGGTAGTGGATATGTTCCTTCATATTCTATCGGGTTCTGTGTTGCCATTACGAAAAAAGGCTTTTGCAGCGGAATTGTTTTTCCATCAACCGTAACGCTTTTTTCTTCCATGCCTTCTAAAAGTGCAGACTGTGTCTTCGGTGATGTACGATTGATTTCATCCGCTAATACAATATTGCCTAAAATAGGTCCACCACGAAACTCAAATTCCATTTCTTTTGGATTATAGATTGAAACACCGGTTACATCAGAAGGTAATAAATCTGGGGTAAATTGTATTCTTTTAAAATCACAATCTAGTGATTTAGCTAATGTACGAACTAACATTGTTTTTCCAACACCAGGCACATCTTCAAGTAGAACATGGCCCTCAGCAAGTAAAGCTACCAAACTTAAAACAGCTACGTCTTCTTTTCCAATCATTACTTTATTAATATTCTCGATGACTTTTCCTACTTTTTCGTTATACACAATCGTCTCCTGCATCCACTAACGCCCCTCTGCATAAATTACTTTTCCTTTTAACTATACTAAAAATCAAGTACTTAGTAAAAGGATACTTAAAATACATTATTTTCAAAAAAAGAGGTGTATAAACGTTTTAATTTAAATAAATTGCTATGTTTATTTCTATTATTCTTTACCCTATACACCCCTTTGAACTTGTACCAAACCTAAATAGTGAAAATAAGTTGGAATATAAAAGAGACAAACCTTAAGAAAAACCAATAATAAGGCTTGTCTCTTTCTTCTATAAACGAGGTACGTGGCCTTTGTTACCCATTTCCTTTAAAAACGGATTTTGCAGCATATCTATCCAAAGTGATGTTTGCTCAAGCTGATAGGCCAATTGTAAAAGACGGTGTTCTTCTCCCTTAGTTGCCATTACTTGTACACCTAAGGGTAAGCCTTGCTCAGATAAATAGACAGGTAAAGAAATAGCTGGTTGTCCAGTTAAATTTGCAAGCTGCGTAAATGGTGTATAGGTTAAGCTCGGTAGGAACATTTCATAAATTAGCTCCTGTTGCCCATTTTTATCCAGTTTTTCAATTCGCTCTCTCAATTCCATTTGCTTAGCATCAGAATGGGTAAGTTCCCCTACCTTTGGTGCTG
The DNA here is from genome assembly GCF_039581225.1 of Ornithinibacillus proteolyticus. Classification (NCBI taxonomy): domain Bacteria; kingdom Bacillati; phylum Bacillota; class Bacilli; order Caryophanales; family Bacillaceae; genus Ornithinibacillus; species Ornithinibacillus proteolyticus. The sequence continues at coordinate 19,046 of NZ_JBCPXV010000042.1, forward strand.
TATAGGCGGTTGCAGGTGTAATAAAGAAATCATATTCCTGATGGAACTCGGCCATTTGCGCTGCCGCAATATCCCAAGCTGCAAGACTCGCAGAAAACTCCGCTGCTGTTACGGACTTACCAGCAACACTTAACAGCCAGGATTCGATCTCCATATCATCTGCTGTCATTTCTCTACCAAATGCCTCTTCCAGTTCTTGAACTAAAGAAGCCATCTCTCCACTATTCATCAGGTAATAATTACGCATTAGCTGGATACCATCTACATCATTATCTCTTTCTTCCACATAATGGCCCTCACTTTCCAGCCAAGTTACGATGTTCTGAACTGCATTCTTGGCATCCTCAGACACCGGAGTGCCTACCGGAGACTTCGTCGAGAAAGCAATGCGTAACGGTTTAGCAAACGGTTTTTTCATTTCTTCTAGGAAGCTACCAGGGAAAAGCGGCGTTTGAAAAGCAGCTTCAGGTTGAACAACCTGTAAAATATCTAATAATGCTGCACTATCCCGAACCGTTCTAGACAAAGCAAAATCAATCGATGCCCCTTGCCACTGACGTCCATTACCAGGACCTACAGGTGTACGTCCTCTTGTTGGTTTTAATCCGACTAATCCCGAAAAGGACGCCGGTATACGAATAGATCCTCCCCCATCACTAGCCCCGGCCATTGGTACTACCCCGGCAGCAATTGCAGCTGCTGTGCCACCACTAGAGCCCCCTGGAGAATAATCCGGATTCCAAGGGTTTCTTGATGGGCCATATAATACAGGCTCTGAAATATTCTTTAATCCAAATTCTGGTGTATTCGTATGTCCCAAGAATAAAAATCCTGACTGTTGTAGCTTGTCCACTAGATTAGAATTATCCTTAGCAAAATTCGAACGCAAAAGCCGTGAACCTGAAGTGATTGGCTCACCCTTTAGTCGTTGGGATATATTCTTTAATAAAAATGGTACTCCAGAAAAAGCCGCTTCACCAATGCCTAGTTTCTCAGCTTCTTGTAAAACCTTTTCCTTTCTATCATGAACGACTGCGTTAATATCCGGATTAACTTTTTCTAATTGCTCCAAGCTTAACTGTACAAGCTCTGTAGGGGTTACCTCTTTTTTTCGAACTAACTCTGCCAAATCTGTTGCATCTAATGTAACGTACGTATGTAAATCCATTTTCTACACCTCGAGTTTATTCTATTTCTTCTAGTTTATCACCAAAAAATGAAATAGAACATTACCTTGTTTCAACTAGGGTCGATCTCATTTCTTTATCCTTGAAAAGTAATAATATAAAACAACCTTTCATAAGATGTTACGAAAATCATATCCAATCACGCCATGTTTACATGCTTTATAAATAAACTGTTGTCGTTCATTGGTTATTAGCGTCTTGCCCCACTATAAACAGCAAGAATAGAGGAGGAAGTACCTTGTTCTCACAAAAACTCAGTATACGAATCTTTATCATAGGAATTTTCGTTAGTATTCTATTAGTAGCATGTGATGATAAAACAGATAATCCTTTGGAAGAGAATTCCGCCCCAGAAAAAGAAGATATAATGAAAGAAGCTAGCGAGCCAACACCTGGTGGATCTATTGTTGGTGCTATGTATGAACCACCAGCGGGAATGTTTAATCCCATATTTTATGAGGATCCTTACGAAGCGAACATTCTCTCCTTTACACATGAGAGTTTAGTAGGTCAAAATGAACAACTAGAATTCATTCCTAAGTTAGCAAAAAGCTGGGAGACTAATGAAGATCAAACTGAATTAACCCTTTACCTAGAAGAGGTCAAATGGCATGATGGAGAAGAATTTACTGCAGATGATGTTGTATTTACTTATCAGTCCATTGCAGACCCTGATTATACAGAAGCTGGTGGGGTTCACACTGCATTTGTAGAGCCACTACTGGGATATTCCGAATATGTTAACGGAGACACCGATCAATTCCAAGGCGTTATCGCAGATGATACGTATACGGTCACCTTTAAGTTTAAGGAACCAATGATAAATCCACTTTATATTGCAAGCTTTCCAGTCATTCCAGAGCATATATTTAAAGAAATTCCAATAGCCGATATGCCTAGTGCAGAGGCATCCATAAATCCAGAAAAAGTAATCGGTACAGGACCGTTTAAATTTGCTAAAGCAGTTGAAGGAGAGGAATACATTCTCGAACGCCATGATGCATACTGGCAAGGCACACCATATCTTGACGAAATCATTTGGCGAGTAGTAGCAAAATCAGTTATCGCAGGACTGCTGGAAAGAGGTGAAGTGGATATAATAGCAAATCCAGATGTAATCTCTGCAAATGATTACGAAACAGTACGTGACTTGGAAAATATCACCTTAGTGGAGCAGCCTGATTTTAGCTATCAAATACTCGGTTTCAAACTGCATCACCAAACAAAAGAGGATGTCGAAAACGGCATCATTAACCCAACTAACTGGAAACCTAATCCAAAGCTTTCCGAACCACAAGTTCGACAAGCAATCGCTTATGCTATAAATCGAGAACAATTAATTATGGAATTATTAAACGGACGTGGACAATTACTTCACTCTCCTATCGCCCAATCATTTTGGGCATATGATGAAAGCGCAACAGAACATTATAGCTTCGACCCAGAAGAGGCAAAAGCATTGTTAGATGAACTAGGTTATGTGGATACAAATGAGGATGGATTTCGTGAAGATCCGGACGGAAATGAGTGGGTATTACATTTCGATTATCCTACAGGCAATGCAATTCGGGAAGAAACGGGCCCATTAATTGCACAAATGCTTGAGGAGATTGGAATTAAAATTGAACTTCGAGAGCCAAAGGAAATGTTTACCTTCATCCAGGATTTAACCAATGATAACAATGATTGGGATTTATACTTATTAGGTTGGAATCTATCCAGTACCGAGCCAGATCCAGCTAATCTATGGTTATCGACTGCTGCATATAATTTTTCACGTTGGAATAATCCAGATTCTGACGATTTATTAAACAAAGCTATAAAAACACCAGAAGCCTTTGAGCAAGACTACCGTTTAGATGTATATCATGATTGGCAAAAGCTCTATTCCGAAGAGCTGCCTGCGCTTATTCTTTATACACCAAATAATGTATGGGCATATAACAATCGATTAAAGGGTATTGAACCATTACCTTATACGCTATATAACAATACACATCAATGGTGGGTTGTCGAGAAAAAGTAACATTGGTGTAGAACTAGAAGTGGATGGGACATAACAAAAGAATTAAATGTAAAACCGAATGATACACGATACTAGCTCTGGAAATTTGCGTAGATTCCTGCGGGAGGAAAGGACAAGGTTGAGCCCCTATTGTCTCATCCTCTTCTTTATTTTCTCTTTTGGAACAAATGATGTTAGCTAATCCTGCTAGCCTGCATTATTCACTTATTTTTCCAGAATAAACATCAGTCTCGTGGTCACAATAATACCAGGAGGTGTTACGATGAGTGAAAAACAAGACAATACACCAGAAAAGTTAAAAGTTGAACTCGGTGGAATGGGCTTATATGGTACAACAAGCAATATGGAAGTTGCCGGATATAAGGCTACCGGTGATATCGAGAACGCCGGTCAAATTAATAAAGGATTCAAAAATAATAATGAAGAATCTGGAGCAACGGCTTCAATCGATGATTCTAACCCTGGTGATGACTGATTTCTCATATAGCTAAAGCAAAACTATATGGTTTAGCGAATTAGGTAAATTAATATTTGCTCTCACATCATACGTAGTTCCTATGGAAGACATACAATATGAGTGATATGCAAACCACCAAAAATAAACAGATGTTATGAATAGTGGAAACACAAGTATTTCCGGAGCAGATTATTGCAACTGTTAATTTTAATTCAGAGGTATCGTTTACTGTCAGAATATTAGTCGTAGAACACTTTTAGTATAATTTAGGAGTTACGATTCCATAATTTGGACCGGTACCTCTTTATATTCCATCCCTGAGACTTGATAGCATTTATATTGAATCTCTTTATTCATAAGCGAAATAATTAGCATTTTAATATCTTCATCTGGATGGTATTGTAGATCTTCCATTGATGGGATAGGGGGTGCTGTCGGATGCGAATGATATAAAATGATTACTTTCTCCCCCTTAGCACTGATCCTTCTAAGTACCTCTCCAACTGTATGACTACTTACTTTAAATTGCTTCTTTAGTTTTGCCTCATTTTTCAAATTCCAATTTGAAATAACTTCATTATCTTGACGGCCACTTAAAAAACCACAACATTCATATGGTAATGCTTGATAGCAATTCTGAATAATTAATTTTAATACCTCTTTCGGAATTATAATAACCGACTCATTACTCTCCATTCATAACACCCTTACATGTTTTTTGATTTCCTTGATTGCTGTTTAATATTTTATTAGTGTTTTGCATATGTATAGTAACGTTACATGTTATGGAGGTGGTAATGTTGAGTTTTGATACATTACGAAATAAAATAGCTCAATTAAATAACCAAACGCAAGCGTTCACTACCGAACTATATGAACTAGTTAAGGATTATAAAAGCAAGCCGAATATTAATTCAATACTTGGATTTTTTACGTATTCTGTCAATATGACAAGTGATCCGAAAGAAGAAAATATTATATTAGGTGATTTCCATATTCACAATCTAACAGGTAATACACTCGCTGCATTATATTTATGTTTAAAAGTCAATACAACAAGCACCTACAAGTTTACTGGTAAGTATCTTACTAAATCAGCACAAGCAGATAGTTCAGAACCTTTTAGTTATTGGCAGCAACTGCCAGAACGGAATGAAGAACATGAGTATTGGTTTCAGTTGACTCCGAATAAGGAAGTAAAGCCACTTGAGAAAATAGCGTTCTCAGACTTTCAGGTTAGTTGGAAAAATACACGGTCTAATGTTTGCTCTATTCAAGCATTCCTTTATACAGAGTCCGAAAAAGAAGGAATTAATTCTCTTAATTCCATTAGTGTTAATACGACAGGCTAAAGGAGGTAAGGAATTGACTCACCATAATGAGTTATGGATACTCTTACAAAACCTACTACATAACCAACTTCAGCAAATCGGCACCGAGAGTAGCATTCAAGAACAATTAGACCATATCATACTTACGATGCTGGTAGATTACAAAGTAAAAGGAAACAATCAGATCCCCCCTACAAATAATGCAAACGATGCTGATCTCAGTGCTATCATTCACGAATTAGATAATGCTATTGAAGTTAATCGTAAAGAGTTTGATAATTTACTACTACTACTGAAGAAATAATGAGAGAATTACCTATAAACAATGCCCGTGGCTAGATAAGCCTTTACGTACTCGGTCTAGCCACTCTGGGGCAAAACAAACTTAATTGGAAACATCTCATTTTGAAAAACTAATATGTGGTTACATAGCTTACCCATAGAATTTCTTTAGCTTCTTCCAAAATGACTTTAGAGTAAATTTATCCTCCCGTAATGGTGGTTCTTCTTGTGTGTTTTCCACAACAGCTTCCTTTTGTACTAACTCTGTTTTTTCGTTGGGGTTAACATAATTCGGCTCAACGTCCACTATTTCTTCCTTTTCATTCTCCTCCATTACTGTATCAGGTGTACCTAATACTGGACTTCCTTCGTCTACTTGAGGAGTAGATAAATTCTGATTCGCAGCTTGATTTAATTGTTCTCCATTCTTTGATTCTGTTTCTTCTTTTTCACTCTCCTCCATTACTGTATCAGGTGTACCTAATACTGGACTCTCCTCGTCTGCTTGAGGAATAGATAAGTCCTGATTGGCAACTTGATTTAATTGTTCTCCATTCTTTGATCCTGTTTCTTCCTTCTCATTCTCCTCCATTACTGTATCAGGTTTACCTAATATTGGACTCTCCTCGTCCGCTTGAGGAATAGATAAGTCCTGATTGGCAATTTGATCAAAATGGTCTCCATTCTTCGATTCTGTTTCTTCCTTTTCACTCTCCTCCATTACTGTATCAGGTTTACCTAATACCGGACTTTCCTCGTCTACTTGAGGAGTAGATAATTTCTTATTGCCAATTTGATTTAATTGTTCTCTATCCTGTGATTCTGTTTCTTCCTGTCTTGGTTGTTCTGTCATTTTCCCTATTTTGGAATGCTGTACATATTCCTCTTCATTCACTCGTTCTGACGGAGCAGTTGATGTTATTTCCACCACATTTTCCACTGGTTTTTCTTGTTGCTCTGGTAGTTTCTCTACTTGAACCACTGGATTCTCTTTTTCAACTTGCCCTTCTTCTTTGTTGTCGTTATTTTTCAATTTCTTATTTTCCTTTATTTCGATATTTCTTACATATACTGGCTTTGCCTTTTGTTTACTAGATGGTGTGTGTTGATTAAAATTTGTGGAACTATTTTTATGGAGGCTAGTTTTATTCTCAGGTATTTTTCCAGGTATTGATTCAATATTGGTTAATCCTCTCAAATCCCTAAAGGTAATCTCTTTTTTAGGTGGATTGCTTATGGGTGTGGGAGTGGGTGAAGTAGTAGATGGAAATGGTCTAGTCTCTTTAGGTGGTTTCCTTTCTTCAAGGATTTTTTTAATCTCCATTATTTGACTTTGTAGATTAGTAAGCGTTGTATTTACATGGCTAACATCCACTGTCTCTTTCTCGGTTCCTTTTGCCCATAGATCCGAACCTTGCTCATTATCATTAGCTGGCTCGGCACCTTTAATAACCGTACTTTCAACATTCTGCTTTTCAATCGATTCTCTATCACTTTTACTAGTTCCTTCGTCCATATTGTTGTCCTTGTAAATAGACATTATATCCTTAAACTCCTCTCTTTCTATAAACAGTCTATTTAGTATTGATATGTTGAATTGCATCATCTCTTTTTGGTGTTCTTTTCTATCCAAATCCTTCATGATTGGGGAATATTTTCGAACTGACGCCGTTGATTTTTTATTATCTGTAGAAATTTCGTTAGCATGTAGAGGGGCTTTCTCCCTTTTCTGTTCTTTCTTATCTGGTAAAGATTCTGCAATTGGATTGTTTTTCTCTGTTTTCTCAATCATCTTCGTAGGGTTTAATTCCTTCTTCAACTTATTTAGGTCTTGTAATAATGATTCCTTATCTTCCTTGATTTTATAATAATCGAATAGACAGTCTTTGTATTTTCCCTCCATGTGTATCAGTCTTTTTCTCGTTTCTGCTAATCTACTCTTTACCTTCTTCATTTCGGACTTTATTTGACAATATTCTAGATCATTTTCCTGATATTCTCGTATTACTTTTCGATATTTCTTGAGCTGATTAAGTAAGCTTTGAACATCCTCCCTTGTATAGGATTTAGACATTCTATCCACCTCATAGCACAATAATTTAAGATATCTTATGAGATCCTAACCTTCAGTGTGACAGATTTCCAGTCTCATTAACCTATGTGAGTAAATTAGGTAAAGATACATTTTAGATATTAATCCTAGAAAATAGTCTTTTGTACAGTTCCAAATATAGTGTAAACACATAATTTGTTACTGATAATAAATTATTGAAAAGGAGAGATATACTGATGCAGGAACTACCATTACAAGGAGCTCAAGAGCTTCTTTGCATAAACACAGAAAAAGTCTATGATTGGGTCGTTTTACAAGAAGACTTAAATCAATCTATCTTACCAGCAGCTATAGGTGCATTACCTTTTGATCCATGTGGTCCAGCAGTTAGCAATTTAACAGCAACTTGCTATCTTGTTGACCCGCTTACAGGTAATCCACTTCCACCAAACGCTATAATACCAGTTACCGAAACAGGTGAGCGAGAAAATCGCGAATTTGTTATAGATGGTGCATTAGTTACATTACAACGTGTATCATTTGTAAAAACACTTAATGTAGTCATTGAATTTACCGGTATTAATGGTACTACGCCATTTGTCTTTATTTCAGATGAAATTGAAATAGACATTCCAGAATCCGTATTCCTTTGCGCACCAGAAGGAACTCGACTTGTCGTTCGAGTATCTGATATTGATTGTAGTGTCAATGTAAACTGTGTTGCTGGAGCTTTAGAAAGTGTTGATTTATTCTTAAATGTTTGTCAAAGTGTTCAATCAGTTGCAGATGTTACAATAGAACTTGTGGCAGACTTCTGTCAGCCTAGGGATATTCTAACGGAGCAATGCCCAACTCCATCAATTCCTCCTCAATGTCCAGTTGTTTTCCCAGGAATTATGGCAACGGCTAAAAATAAAAACACCACGAACCAAAGCGAGTAATTTTTATTTAGCGTTATAGATTCCATGAGATTTGAATCTATAACGTCTTTTTTTTACAACAAATATTAACGATTACTTTTTATTTAAAAGCTTAAACGAATAAATATTTATTAAACGTATCGCTTATAAAAATAAAGCTACTGGCCCTTGATGGTTAGTAGCTTTTTTATAGGAATTAGAGATTCATTCTATATCCTCTACTTATCAAAGATAACTATCCTTCCTTCTCTAGAACTTCCCTGCTCACCTTCGATTCAAGTAATTCCTTATTAAAGAGAATTCGCTCATCATCTGGCCTATATTCCCTTGCCTTCTCATTATGATAGTAAGATCGCTTAAAATCCTGAAGATTATAATAGCACACACACATTTGTAGGTGAGGATACCATGTTGAATATGCTGGATAAGTAAAACTCCACTTATTAAAGTCATCTTCAAGCTCTGTAGCTAAAGTATACCAATAGATAGCTGACTGATACTCCTTGTTTCGTTGATAATAATAGCCTATTCGACTACATGATTCAGGTCGAGGTGTTTTAGAAAACCGAAAAGATTCATACAGAGAAGCGATCTCCTCGTCTAACTTTCCCAAAAAACGGTAACAGTCTGCTTTATTGATACATGCATATACTTTATCTTCTATCCAGCCTTCTTTCATCTCAATATTATGGTTATAGTTTTCAATTGCTTTTTCATAATATCCATTTTCTCGAAGTTCATTTCCATAATAAAAATAGTCTCTTGGCGTAAAGGTATCTCCTCTTTCTAATTTCTTTTCATAAATGGATAAGTTTCTCCCTACGGAATGACTAATCTTTTTATGGGTCACGGCTACATCTGAGTTGATGACTTTTCCGTATACTTCAAGATATTGATGGCAATCGCCTTTCCATTGAAAATTTCTGCTTCTTTTGACTAATCTATTTCTTCGATACGTTAATGTTACGTTACCATAGCTATCCATACCCGCATTGTAATACATTGACACTGAATCAACCGATGGATCAAGAGTCTTCTTAAGATTTTTCAACTTTTCTTGATCCTCTTCAAGTAACACATCATCTGCATCCAAATACAGGATGTAATCCTTTGTTGCATATTTAAACGATTCATTTCGTGCAGCAGCGAAATCATCTATCCATTCAAAATAAAAGACTCTATCTGTATATTTTTTAGCTATTTCGACCGTCTTATCAGAAGACCCAGTATCCACAATATTAATCTCATCAACAATATCCTTTACTGTATCAAGGCACCTTGCCAGTACTTCTTCTTCATTTTTAACAATCATACATAAACTTATCGTAATCATTTTAAAAAGCTCTCCTCCTACTAAAAGGTTTTTATTCCTATTAGTAATGTATTTAAAAAAATGAAAATAGATTGTATCAAGACCTACTCCCTAAAAAAAGGGTATTTGTATATCATTAGTAAGACATTAGATACAAGTAACTAATTCATGAACAGCTAGTTTTTTCATATAAAAAAGAGGCTGGGACAAAACCCCAGTAAATAATTAAAAACGTAGCGCTAACCATTTAAAATGGTAAGTGCTACGTCTTTTTTAATATTCTTACTCTTTTTAGTAAACAAAAAGGACACCCTCTGATAAAATTA
>NZ_JBCPXV010000043.1:0-26119 GCF_039581225.1 Ornithinibacillus proteolyticus
CTTTAGAATCAGTGCGTGGATGTGGTGCGTAAGGGAAAACCATTCAGTGGGCCTTTAAGGCCAAGGCCGGTAAAAGAGGCTTCAAGCCGCAGAGCAAACCACCAGTTCACACTGGTGGTTTTGATTAGTATAATCTAGTCGTTTTTTCGCTATCCTATTTAATAGAATAAGAAGGTTTAAAATTATGCAAATCTCCTTTACAATATAAGTAAAGCATTGTTTTATTAAAGGCAGGTTAATAGAATTTGAAAAAACTTAGTGATATAAATATCCAAAGGCTTTTCCCATCTTTAATCTATAAGCGTGGATTAGAATATTATAACCGTGGATACGTCACGGATTTAGCCTATGACATCAATTATAATGTGTGGACGGCAAGGGTACAAGGATCGGAAGACTATTTTGTCGAAATCAATATGAAGGACTTAGAGAAGGGTTCTGTAGATACCTATTGTGATTGCCCAGCTTTTGCATCCTATGGGTCTTGTAAACATATTGTTGCCACCCTAATCGCGATTGTCAATAAAGAGGAGCCAGAGTCTCAAGCGTTTTCGAATTACGACTATGAGTTGACCAATCGTTTTATTCGTGCGCTTAGTAATATGGGGGATTCATCGGAAGTTACAGACATTCTACCCAAAAGGGCACCGCTGCATCTTGAGTATATAATGAAGTGGTCCTATGATAAAAATTTATTAATTGAATTAAAAGCGGGAACGAATCGAGCTTATGTAGTAAAGGATATTCAGGAATTCATACGTGATGTGCTTGACGGGAATGAGCATTTCTTTACCAAAATGTTTACTTATTCACCGAGTCAACACGATATACTTCCAGAAGACAGAGAGATATTGGAGATTCTTGGATCGGTCCAAAAAAATGAGAAAATCTATGATGGGTATCATGTATACCATTACCGCGGTAATGTCAGTGATAAACGCTCCCTTATTATCCCTCCTTTAGTAGCGGAAAAGCTACTAGAGAAGTTAGTAGAGCGTGATTTTACAGTAGAAGGGACCAATAAATCGTTTACGAATATTTCAATGGAGAAGGGGAAATTACCATATCACTTTGCCTTAAATAAAAATGAACGGAATGACTTGCTGCTAACGATGCATGAGGTCGAGGATAGTATATATTTCAAGAACTATGAAATTTTATTCTATCAAGGCGTTTTTTATTTTCCTTTAAAAGAGCAGATTCCAATTCTTGATCTGGTAAGTACCTTTGGAAAAATCGATCAGCAATTACCGATTTCAAAAAAACAGGCAGATACGTTCTTGTCAGAGGTACTCCCATCCTTAAAGAAGGTGGGAGAAGTAGAAATTTCAGAACAGGTATCTTCTGAGATTATTCAACTCCCATTACGGGCTAAGCTTTACTTGGAGGCGAAAGATGACTGGATAACCGGTAGATTGGAATATCATTACGGAGAACATGTCATTGATCCATTTAGTGGACGTGAGGAGCATGAAGTTATTATTATCCGTGATGTAGATAAAGAAAAACAGATTATGCAGCTAATTGAGTATGCGAACTTTCATTATAATGGTAGAGAGTTATTTATCGATGCTGACGAAGAAGAATTATATGATTTTCTCTACAAAGTACTCCCAGTGCTAGATGAGTATGTTGAGCTATTTTTAACATCAGAGGTCCGTAATTTTATTATGGAGAATGACCCGATTCCGAGAACGAGTGTTAAAATGGAAGGGTCTAATAATCTGTTAGAAATTGGTTTTGACATAGATGGATTAGATGATCAAGAGATTAATAAAATATTAGACGCTGTGATTGAGAAAAAGCGTTATTATCGTCTGCAAAGTGGGGAAATGCTTTCTCTTGAAGGGGAAGAATTTATTTCCATTCAGAACTTTTTCCGTGATTTAGATATAAGTAAACAGGATGTACAGGACGGGAAAATCCATATGCCTGTATATAGGGGAACACAAATTGATGAATTAATTGATACGAAGAAAAGCTATGATCCGGCATTCAGGCAATTATTGCATCAATTAAAGGAACCGGAGGAGCAGCACTATGAGCTTCCGGATAAGCTGAATGCATCATTACGATCTTATCAAAACACAGGATTTCAATGGTTTAAGTCTCTTAGCCATTACCGTTTAGGCGGGATTCTTGCTGATGATATGGGATTAGGTAAGACATTGCAAAGCATTGCCTTTTTAGCATCCGAGCTTGGGGAACACCCGCATCTAATTGTTGTCCCATCATCTGTCGTCTATAACTGGAAAAATGAATTTGAAAAATTTGCACCATCCTTACAGGTTACGATCATGACAGGTAATCCACAGGAGCGTCATGAAAGAATGAATCAACATAAAGATGCTGACGTATGGATTACATCCTATGCCACATTAAGACAGGATATTTCGCTATATCGGGAATTAAGCTTTCAAACGTTAATCCTTGATGAGGCACAATATATTAAAAACTATGCAACGAAAACATCGAAAGCGATTCGTGAAATTAATGCAAGCAGGCGATTCGCGTTAAGTGGTACACCAATTGAAAACTCTATTGATGAACTATGGGCGATTTTCCAAGTGGTTTTACCTGGCTTAATGCCAAATCAAAAGTCCTTTAAGCAGCTTCCACACGATAAAATTGCCACCATAACAAAACCGTTTATTTTACGTCGCTTAAAAAAGGATGTTCTAAAGGAATTGCCTGATAAGATAGAATCGGTTAGTGTATCGGAGCTTACGGCTCAACAAAAAGAGCTGTATGTTGGCTATTTAAGACAGCTACAGCAGGAAACCGTTCAATCCATACAACAAAGTGGCTTCCAGCAAAATAGAATGAAAATCTTAGCTGGATTAACTAGACTAAGACAAATTTGCTGCCATCCTTCTTTATTTATTGAGAATTACGAAGGTCAGTCAGGGAAGCTAGAATTATTAATGGAAACAGTCCGGAATGCGATAGCAAATGGTAAACGCATGCTAATATTCTCCCAGTTTACCAGTATGCATGAAATCATTATCGAGAAGTTAACAGAAGCGGGTATTGATTATTTCTATTTAAGTGGTCAAACTCCATCAAGTGAACGAGTAGAGATGAGTGAACGCTTTAATAATGGAGAAAAGAGTGTATTTCTAATCTCGCTAAAAGCTGGTGGAACGGGCTTAAACCTTACTGGAGCAGACACGGTTATTTTATATGATTTATGGTGGAATCCAGCAGTGGAGGACCAAGCAACAGGTCGCGCACACCGATTTGGACAAAAAAATGTTGTCCAAGTAATCCGCCTTATCACAGAAGGTACCATTGAGGAAAAAATATATGAACTACAACAAAAGAAACGAGAACTCATCGACAAGGTCATCCAACCAGGAGAAACCATGCTATCGTCTCTAAGTGAAGAGGACGTAAGAGAGTTGCTCAATATATAACAACCTCCTCCCCCCCTGAAGAATGTTAGTTTCAGGGGGGATTATTTATTCCATTATATTTTTATGTATTAGTTGTACAGCGTGTTTTAATCTTACATACTGTATTTGATAGCCTTCATATTCCTCTCTTTTCTCCCAACTACTTATCGATGTTGTGTAAACAAATAAGGGTTTATTCTAGTAAATTAACTAAATACTCTTTACAAAATAATATAAAAAAGTTCAACAACATTTACTTAACAATAATCATTTGCTTATTTGAGGAAAATTTTCGTTTATTTTGATTATTTTTAATAGGATAATTATAATAAGTATATGTTTTTTAGTAAAAATTTATTTATTTGGGAATATATTGAAAACTTTTGTTTTATTAAGTATAATATTATCCATAAGGTGGGGAATGGTTTATTAAATTACTTTAAGAATTTTATAGCTATAAACTTAAAGTATAATTAGAGTACGCAACAAAGATCTTCGAAATGTGAATAGTTATAATTCCAAAAACAGGAGGTTTTTCTAATGAAAAAAATGTTGTTAGTATCTCGTGTATATACAACCTCTGCTCAAGCTTCAAATGTTGATTATGGACCAAGCCCATGGTTTTATGGAACTGCAAGGATAGCTTATAAATGAAAAAAGTAAAACTTATTAACAAGCGTTTCATTTTTATTATCATAACAGTGCTTATAATTATTATAAGCACTGTTTCTTACACGTTATCTATACTTTCTGAAGCTGATGAGCAGGTAAAAAGGGATATAACAAATTTTTCAAGAGGATCCTATGATATTCTAATACGCCCAGGCGGCAAGCAAACAGAAGTTGAAAAGCAATTGAATATTATTGAAGAGAATTATCTTGGTGTTGGTGATGGGGGTATCACAATCGAAGAATGGGAGGAAATTAAAAACCATCCACAAGTTGAGGTTGCCGCCCCTGTAGCTTCCATAGGACTTTTCACAGCTAGAAAACGTACGTGGATGATAGAACGAGAAAATCTTCAATATTATGAGGTAGACTATTATACTAGTGATGGGGTAAATTCATATAAATCAAAAGAAGATACATTCATGTATGATTTCCAAGGTAACTTTGATTCCCCTAGAGTACAATACCCTTCCTCATACGAAGTAGGTGATAATTTCTTCATAGAAGAAATAGCAACCTTTTATTTTCCTACTTCCTATCATCAAGTGGTAGCCGTCGATGCCGTAGAAGAAGAGAAATTAACACATCATGATTTAGGTTTATTGAATAAGCCAGTTGAAGATATATTTGGACATTATGTTGATGATCAAGACTTGGCAATCCCAATTTTGAGTTTAAAGGATGTTCCAGTCCCCAGTACAATTAAATTAACAATCGATGACTTAGAAGAACCAACAGAAAGTGAAATAACGGAATGGAACAGTCATTTCATAAATGAAAATCCAATTCAAGGAATGATAGAACAACCTGATATTTATCATAGAGTAGTAGATGAATTTATAAGTAAAAAAAGACTTCACAATGAAGTAGTCTATACATTTAAACCTGAAGACGGTCCTTCACCCTTTGAGAACCTCCTACTTTATGTTGATGAAAATATGAAGCTAGCACCTGATGATGGAACAGGAGAGAACATGTTAGGGGGAGCTTATCAAAGTTTAAGCCAAAATATTGGTTATCAACTGGAACCGATTCAGTATGAATTGATAGATAAAAAGAACCTTGAAGTTAAACAGATAGGTATAGATGATATATATAATGTTCCTACATATCGAGAAATTCAGGAGATTGAGTTTTTTGAACTTGATGAAATTTCTAGAGAACCGTTAAATAGAGATGAAGCATTCGAGTTTTATAATGTTGGATTTTTTTCGATACAAGAAAACACGGAGAATTTAGCTTCTTCTCCACTCGGAATTTACGGTCGAGAAATGCCCTATATAGTTTCTAATCCGGATATTAAACTTCACCCCTCGGCTGTTCCTGGTAGCTTCATTACTACCCCTGCCCACGGATTAATATCTATCGATTGGGCCGAAAAAATTAAGGGGAATGAACCAATTGACGCTATTCGGGTAAAGGTTGCAGGGATAGAAAGTTATGACAAATCAGCGGCCGCAATTATTAAAGCGGTTGCAAATGAGTGGGAAAATAAAGGCTTTACCGTTGACATTGTAGCTGGAGCGTCTTTACAAGATATTACGGTAGATGTAGAAGGAATTGGCAAGGTAGTGCAACCATTTACAACACTTGGGGCAGCAGATACAGTCATTTCTAGCTGGAATACACTCCAAATAATATTAACAGTACTATATGGGATTGTTGCCATAACCTTTGTTGGATTTACTTTCTATAACCTACTTTCTGATAGGCAAAAAGATGAACAATTACTTGCCAAGCTTGGTTGGTCTGAAAAAGTTATTCGTCGAATTCGTTATAAAGAATGGATATGGATGTTAGGTACACCTATCTTTATTGTCTTAATAGGGTTTAGCCTATTTGGCATCAGGGCTGATAACTGGTTGCCTTTTATATTTTCGATTGGCGTGAGTTGTATCTTTGTTGTTTTGCTTGTGATAGCGGAGCACTCTATTAAGAGGAAACCAAGACGGATTAAAAGACAAGGCAGGAGTATAGCAATCCAAAATATACATTTTTACCAATATAGCCTAGTAGCCTCCTGTATACAATTATTTCTGTCAACGATTTTAACGTGTTTCCTTCCGTTCTTCTTAATACAAAATGTGGAGAGTACTACTCAAACGAGACTTGGTTCCTATATCCACGGGGAGATTGAAGGTTTATTTATTGTAATTGTTGTACTGCTGTATATTATTACTATAATAACAGTGTATCAATCTCTAAGGCGCATGTGGAAAAAAAGAAAAAAAGAAATTCAATTGTTTTTATTTTTAGGGTGGGGAAAAAGTGCCACTAGAACCTATTTTGTGAAAGAAGTTTTCTTATGGGCAGGCTTAACTACCGCATTCGGTTGGGTAGTCAGTCTATTCATCACATGGTCTATGACGGATATATCATTTAATACGGTTTTACTAGGAATAGCGGGATTCCTTCTTATCTTTGCTGTGGCGCTAGGTTGTTCAATGTATTCGTTACACCAAGTAATCGAAGGAGGAGAAAAGATTGCAAATTAAACTTCAAAATGTAAGTAAGTCCTATCAAAAAGGTACAGAATTAATTCAAGTATTGAGTAACATTGATTTTTCCATTGATTCAGGTACATGGTTAAATGTAACTGGCCCTTCTGGTTCTGGTAAAACTACCCTATTACGTCTATTATCAGCAATCGAGCAAGCTGATAATGGACAAGTTGTACTTGGACATCTGGATGCAACAAAGGCAAATGAAGAGGAACGAAGAAGTTTTCGTAGAAATTCTGTTGGATATATCTTTCAGGACTTTCAATTGTTTGAGCAATTTGATGTCCAAACGAATGTAATGATTCCACTTTTGCCTTACGAGCCTAGAAAAGTCGCGGAAGAAAAAGCTGAAAAACTGTTAGACATGGTAGGAATGCTTCATAGGAAAAATCATATGCCTTCACAATTATCTGGTGGGGAACAGCAACGAACAGCTATCGCTAGAGCGCTTATTAATAATCCTCAGTTGATTCTATGTGACGAGCCTACGGGGAACCTTGATATAGAAAAACGTGATCAAATTATAGAAATCCTACAAGAAATTCATCAAAATGTCGTTACCATTATACTCGTAACCCATGATTTGGAGCTTACCAAATATGGTGATGCGCATTTTGAAATAAGGAATGGTCAATTAATTGATAAAACAATCAGCATAGTACGATAATGTGAATGAGGCTGGAACAAATACATTAAACTAAAAAAGCAATCAATATACGATCTTGGCACAGGAAATATTCAGAGACTCCTTTGGGCAGAAGGGGCTAGATGAGACTCCGAATGCCTTTAGCTCTGAGGCTCACAAGCCGCCCACGGAAAAAGCCTAGTATATTTCCGGGGCGGGTTTTTTATGTGCTAACTTTAATGTTCCGTTTATCCTATGTTAGAAATAGTTTTGTCCCAGCCTTATCAATTTCTATATATTTATTTGAAATAACTTTCTAGGGCGCCCTTTAACATAAGGCTTTTCCTCGCCGACAATCTTAATAACATTACCATTCAACAATTTATTCACGGTACGTTCTGCACTTCTCTTCGTAACACGATAATAATTCGCGATATCATTCGAAGAAAATGGCTCATTGTTACGAAGCTGTACAAAATCGATAAAATTATACGAAAGCTCATTATTCAACTTAGCCTTATGAATTAATGCCTGATACAGCCTAGAAGTATCAAAATGCTTCTTCACTCCAAGCGGACCAATGGTTTCTTGTCTATCATTCACAATATAACAGCTACTATTAGTATTATGTGTACAAGCATCTAGTGCAAGCTTCGCGTGATCCTCAGCTTGCTTGGCAGTTAACCCTAGTCCGAATCCGATTTCAATTGGTGTATTTAAAGCATTTTCTACTTCTTTTATAAGTGGAAAATCTCGATAATGATTCGTAATATGATCGAGCACACCTCTAGTTCCAAAAACAACATAGTGATTTTCATTATTGGTTAGAACTGATGCATACGTTTTATGTCCGAATTTAAGTAAGATTTGGTATAGCTGTAGTTGTAGTTCTTTAAGATGTAATTCTCCCTTTTCCGCTTTTAATTTATCCATATTCTTAATGCGAATATAACCAGCAACAATTTGCGCACTTTTCCTCATGTTTAAAATAGTGATATTCTTACATTCCTCGATAGCATTGTCTATATTTCGTTTTGGGGTTACCATCGAATAGCATGGCACTCCTTGTTCCTGTAAGCTTTGCTCTACTTCGTATAAGGAAGTAAGTACATAGTCAATTTTTCCTTCTTCAAAAAGCTGTTTATGGTAGCGTGTAATCTGCTCCACATTGACTTCCTCGTTGTGCTGATAGCTATATGTATAAATGCTCGTTCCTGAAATGTTTAATTCAGATAAAACCTCCGTCACAGAAGCTTCATCAAGCACATCGATGGATAATCGGTGGAGCTGCTGATGATACTTATTTTTTAAATGATAGAACGATGTCAATATCATATACGCATCTAAGTTCACTTGAACAGAAGGTAATCGCTTCTTTTTAATTTTGCTTGCAGCATATAAAAATGGAAGGTTTTCTAAGAATAAATAAACATCACACATAAATGCTTTTTCAACAAGTACAGTAGTCTCACTAGCGTTTTGATAAACAAAGGGAATTGCTTCTATTTCCTCGCGATTGGCAAGGTAACTCTGAAATCGATTTATTAAATCATCTCTTCCAAATACAGCAACCTTTATCTTCACCATTATCCCTCCCAAATTCGTATTAGGGTGTAATATCCAGGATCCATATAAGTTAAAGAAAATTCTGTCATTTTACCCCATAAAAAATTAGCGAAATAATTAACGACGGTTTCGTTAATTTATCTTATTCTAAGGAATTTTCATAATATTGTCAAGTTAATAAATGGTGAAAGTTTGCAGGAAAATTCATAGGAGTCAGAACGAATAGACTCCTATGAATTGAACGCTATTACCCTTGAGGACTATACCTTGCTTTCACTTGTTCACGGAGTTCTCGTTTAAGGAATTTCCCAACAGATGATTTAGGTATTTCCTCAAAGAATAGAACATCGTCTGGTAACCACCATTTTGGAAACTGTGGTGTTATAAATTCGATAATATCCTCTTTCTTTATCTTATTCTCATATCCCTCATGGAGGACAACACATGCAACCGGTCTTTCTTGCCATTTTTCATCAGGCATCGCTACAACACTAGCTTCGAATACGGCATCATGCGCCATGATAGCGTTTTCAATTTCGACTGAAGAAATCCATTCTCCACCACTTTTGATTAAATCCTTCGTACGGTCTACGACTTTGATAGTGCCTTCTTCATCGACCGTTACAACATCCCCCGTATGGAACCAACCATCCTTAAAAGCTTCGTCACTTCTAGTGTCTTTATAATATTCGTCTGCAATCCATGGTCCTCGTAAAAGTAGTTCGCCCATTTCTTTGCCGTTCCATTCAATCTCGCCATCTCCACCTATTACCTTCATTTGAAGTCCAGGAACAAGAATTCCTTGTCTGGCACGCTCTATAAATTTATCTTCTGGTGAGAGATTTTGTTGATAGCTTTTAAGACGTGAAACGGTAGCTAGTGGAGTAGTCTCTGTTGCTCCATAGGCATGGTAAAAGGGAATTTGATATTTTTCTTCAAATGCTTTTATTAAGCCTAGCGGTGCTGCAGATCCTCCGCATAATACTGCTCGTAGGCTTGATGTTTCATAGCTTCCTTGTTCTAGCTCCTTGAGTAATCCGAGCCAAATGGTTGGTACACCCGCTGTAATCGTAACATGAAACCGTTCAATAAATTCTGCTAATCGTTTTGGAGTGAAGCGAGGTCCTGGCATTACTTGTGTGGTGCCAAACCATGTACTAGCAAATGGGAGTCCCCATGCATTGACGTGAAACTGTGGTACAACAGGCATCGCAACATCGGATTCCGAGATTGCTGCAGTATCAGCAAGTCCTAGTGCAAAGCTATGCAAAACTATAGCACGATGAGAATACACAACTCCCTTTGGCTTTCCGGTAGTTGCGGATGTATAGCACATTCCTGCGGGTTGATTTTCATCAATATTTTTTGTGAATTCATAGGCTGGATCACCAGTTGATAGAAGTTCTTCGTAGGAGTAGAGTGGTTGAATAGTAGAATCAGGGAGCTCGGCTTTATCGGTCATGACAACAAAAGCTTCTACAGTAGTCAAATGTGTGTGAATATGTTCAATAAGAGGTAGTATATCTTCATCAACAAATAATATTTTATCCTCTGCATGATTAATAATATAAATGATATCTTCCGGGGATAACCGAATATTAATCGTATGTAAGACAGCCCCCATTCCTGGTGCAGCGAAGTAAATTTCTAAATGTCGGTGGTGATTCCATGCCAGTGTCCCAACACGATCTCCTTCTTGAATACCTATCTCATGAAGTGCGCTCATTAACCTTCTAGTACGCTGACCAATCTCACTATAGTTTAGTCGATGTAGCTTGTCGTGGGTCTGAGAGATTACTTGTTTCTTTGGAAAAAATGTCTCAGCATGCTCTAATAATGAGCCTACCGATAATGAAACTTGCATCATACGTATCATCTCCTTTAATATAATATAGGGATATGTCTATATAATATCATATTATTTTGATAATTTGTAATAAAATTAATATTTGACTGTAATCTTTGTCGTACTTCAGTTCGCCCTTATTGAAACGGCTTTCACTTTTACCAATAGTTTGACAATAATAGGTATTATTAAGTAAAATATGATTTAGGAATTTATTAAGGGGGAGATTTACATGAAAAAGAAGTATATTCTATCGTTAGCTGTATTACTAGTTCTATCATTAGCATTAGCTGCATGTGGTGGAAGTAAACAGTTAACTATGTTAACTGGTGGTACTGGTGGTACATACTACCCACTAGGAGGACAACTTGCTAGTATTATTTCAGAAAATACGGATTTAGAAGTAACGGCATCAGCTTCAAACGCATCGGCGGATAATATTTCTGACCTTGCTTCTGGTGACGCAGACCTTGCATTTACACAAACAGACGTCATGGCAAATGCGGTAGAAGGCGTTAACTTATTCGAAGGAAGTGCAGTTGATAACGTATTAGCAATTGGTTCTTTATATCCAGAAACAATTCAAATCATAACAACAGCTAACTCTGGTATTACATCTGTAGAAGATTTAGCAGGTAAGCGAGTATCTGTTGGTGCACCAGGATCTGGTACGTATGTTAATGCACAACAAATTCTAGAAATTCACGGATTAGATATCGAAACAGATATTCAACCACAAAACTTAAGTTTTGATGAATCTACTGATGGAATTCAAGATGGAAATATTGATGCAGCATTTATTACGGCTGGTACTCCTACTGGTAGTGTAGAAGGGTTAGCAGCAACAACTGATATTTCGATTGTTCCAATCGCCCAAGACAAAATCGATGCTTTAATTGCTGATCACCCATATTATGCGGTGGATACAATTCCTGCCAATACGTATACTGGTGTATCTGATGAAATAACTACTGTTGCGGTTCTTGCAATGCTTGCAGTTGCAGACACATTATCAGATGATGAAGTTTACGAAATTACGAAAGCTATCTACGATAATGCAGGCGATATCACACATGATAAAGGAAAGTTAGTAACGAAAGATACTGCACTAGATGGAATTGGAGTTGACTTCCATCCAGGAGCAGAAAAATACTTCAAAGAAGAAGGATTACTAGACTAATTAGATAAAAATATAGTAAGATGGAATAGCTGGCTTTTTGCCTGAATAGGGCTTTATAGCCGGCTGTCCATTTTTAGGTTGTGATTTATTGGCAAAGTATTTTAAGAAGCAATACATTATTGGTTATCTCCTACTGTTAGTCCTATCATTGATACTTTTTGTTCCTTTCCGAACTGCCTTAGTATTCTATAAACAGAATACAAGCCAAGTTGAGGCATACCTTCCTATTGAAGAAGGGGACTCATTTCAAATTATTTTTACACATTCCATTCACTTAACAGATGTAGTCGAACTTTATGAGGTTTTACCAGATGATTCGATTAGGCAAAATGAAATCATTTATGAGCATTATGGGATTGGCATGCCTGCGAATGCTAGTGATGGTGGAACTTTCGTATATGAGGATGGAAAAATACATATAAAAGATATGAATCGTGTGTTTCCGTCTATCCAAATGCGAAATGGTAAAGTAGTACCAAGACATCGATTAGTATGGGGGGAGGAAGCCGAGCATATGGTTTGGTTAAAAGACTACTTCGAACCAGGTGCGAGGTTTACCTTGAAAGTCGATAAGCTTTCATTATGGCAACTATTGAAAGGAGTGAAAATTCATGAGTGAAAAAAATGTACACACTAAAGATGAATTAACACCAGAAGAGCAAGAAGCCCTATTACAGAAATATGATCAAGAATCAAATACACGTCGATTAACAGGCATTGCCGCTATTATTGTATTTGTTCTATTGTTATCATTTTCATTATTCCAGCTATATACAGGATACTTTGGTGCATACACAGCTTATATTCAACGAACTATCCACTTAGGTTTTGCACTAGTCCTTATTTTTCTATTGTTTCCGTCTAAGAAAAGCGGGAATAAGAGAAAGATAGCTTGGTATGATTATATATTAGCTTTATTATCGTTAATTGTATGTTTGTATTGGCCATTATTCTATGATGAAATCGTTCAGAGTATTGGGTCCATATCTACTGCTCAAATGATAGTTGGTGGGATTGCGATCCTACTTACATTGGAAGCAACTAGACGTGCAGTTGGACTTCCAATAACCATTATTGCTGGTGCAGCTTTATTATATGCATTATTAGGTCCATACATGCCAGGAATGTTAGCGCATAGAGGACTTAGCTTAAACCAATTAATTAATACGATGTTCTTTACAACAGAGGGTATCCTTGGTACACCGTTGAAAGTTTCATCTACGTATATTTTCCTATTCCTATTATTCGGTGCATTTCTTGTGAAGACGGGAGTTGGAACATACTTTAATGATTTAGCGATCTCCCTAGCTGGTAGAAGAACTGGAGGACCAGCTAAAGTAGCGATTTTCTCTAGTGCCCTTAATGGTACGATCTCTGGTAGTTCTGTAGCCAACACCGTGACAACAGGTGCGTATACGATTCCATTAATGAAACGCCTCGGCTACCGTAAAGAATTTGCCGGAGCGGTAGAAGCTGCTTCTTCAACCGGTGGACAAATTATGCCACCGATTATGGGGGCTGCCGCTTTCTTAATGATTGAATTTGCGGGTGTTCCTTATTGGGATATTGCCAAGGCGGCTTTAATTCCTGCGATTCTTTATTTTGCTGGAATTTGGATTATGACTCACTTAGAGGCAAAGAAAATCGGGTTAACCGGACTACCTGAAAGTGAAATTCCAAATAAATTAGAAGTTCTGAAGAAAATTCACTTGTTGCTTCCTATTATAATAATCATTGTATTCTTATTTATGGGATATTCAATTAATAGAACAGCATTATTAGGAATTCTAGCTGCGATTATCGTAAGCATGTTCTTAAAAGAGACACGAATGACACCTAGGAAGTTTGTGGATGCTTTAACATCCGGTGCTCGTACAGCGTTAGGTGTTGCTGCTGCTACTGCAAGTGCAGGTATTATTGTTGGGGTTGTGACGAAGACAGGCTTAGGTTTAAAGCTTGGTAATGGAATTGTTGATATTGCAGGTGCACTAACGTCCAATATCAATGTTCAATTATTATTAACCCTATTCTTTACTATGATCGCTTCCATTATCTTAGGTATGGGTTCACCTACTACGGCGAACTATATTATTACCTCAACAATAGCTTTACCAGCTATTTTAGCAGTTAGTAATCAACTTGAGTTTGCGATACCAGTATTAGCTGCTCATATGTTTGTATTTTACTTCGGTATTGTGGCAGATATTACTCCGCCTGTGGCATTGGCTGCTTTTGCAGCATCCGGAATATCGGGTGGGGAACCGATTAGAACTGGTTTTAATGCTTCGAAGCTGGCAATTGCAGCCTTTATCATTCCGTATATGTTCGTATTAAATCCAGAGATGCTCATGATAGACACTACTATTGGTGGTGTTATTTGGATTCTAATTACAGCATTAACGGGAATGATTGCGATAGGTGCTGGTCTAATCGGCTACTGGTATAAACGTTTAAATAAAGTGGAAAGAATTATATCTGTATTAACAGGTCTAATGCTTATGTACCCAGAAGGTCATACTGATATTATTGGGTTAGTCATATTTGTAGCCTTACTTGCATATCAGTTTATCTTTAGAGGTAACCGAGGTTCAGGTGAACAAGAACAAGTACAGGTAGAAAGCAAGTAATATAGGAAGGGGAGGTTTCTCGAAGCGAGAAATCTTCCCTTTTGCTATTCAAATGGTACAATAAATGAGTAATTAGAATATGAAAGGTTGTTTTCAAGTGAAAACACAACATGATTTTACGGAAGGCAATATATGGCGGCAATTGATGGTTTTTTCTGGACCGATTATGCTTGCCAACTTGCTTCAAACATCTTATCAATTAGTCGATAGTCTGTGGGTTGGTAATTTACTAGGTGCGGATGCGCTAGGAGCTATAGCGGTTTCTGGTACGATTATATTTACTGTTTTAGCTTTTATTATTGGACTCAATAATGCTGCTCTTACGATTCTCTCCCAACAAAAAGGAAAGAAAAATACAGACGGTTTAAAACGATACTTAAATGCATTCGTTGTTTTACTTTCCATTATGTCTATTTCGTTGGGATTAATCGGATTTATTTTTGCAGAAGGGTTATTAACCTTATTAGGTACGCCAAGCGAGATATTAAATCTTGCAACCACTTATTTACAGATTAATTTTCTAGGGATGCTATTCCTGTTTGGTTATAATTTTATTAGTACAGTATTACGAGCATTGGGAGATAGTAAAACACCACTTCGATTTGTAATGATGGCCGTTCTATTAAATTTATTCATGGACCCACTATTCATCGCAGTATTCGATCTGGGGGTAAAAGGTGCTGCTATTGCAACCATTGTCTCTCAAGGCTTTGCTTTCCTTTATGGAGTTATCCATGTGTTACGGAAAAAGTTAGCACCATTTACATTACCCACAATTCCGCATTGGGGGGAAATTAAACTCATCTTACATCTCGGTATTCCGTCCGGATTGCAAATGTCTGTCATCTCAGCTGGTTCAGCGGCCATTATGAGCGTTGTCACGACATTTGGCTCCTCTGTTGTTGGTGGATTTGGAGCAGCCCAGCGTTTAGATAGCATTATTATGCTTCCAGCACATGCTTTAGGGACTGCTGTAGGTAGTATGGCGGGACAGAATATTGGAGTGAAGAATTGGGAGCGAGTAAATAAAATTGCTAGATATGGTGTAGTGTATAACTTCGCCATTATGGTTGCTGTTGGGTTACTTGTTGTCCTGTTTGCGGAATATGCGGTGCGATTATTTATTCAAGAGGAAGAAGCGGTTCAATTCGCTACGCAATACTTACAAATCATTGCATTATGCTATCCGTTCTTGGGGATAAACTTTATTCTAAATGGTGTAGTGCGAGCAGCGGGTGCCATGTATCCCGTATTAGTACTTAATGTGCTTTCATTCTGGGTACTTAGATATCCACTAACATTCTTGTTCTCCAAGCTTCTTGGAGATACCGGTATAGCGGTTGGTATGGGAGTTAGCTTTATAATCAGTAGTGTGTTTGCTTACCTTTACTTTAGATTCGGGAAGTGGCGAGAAAAGGTGTTGTTTAAACAGAGAAAACGAGGCTAGTTATGCACAAAATGTGGATAGCCTATGGATAAACGCAATATTTTGTATCGATAATAGACAAAAAACACGATATATTGACAGAGGAGGTCAATGTAGTTGTGGATAACTATATTACTTTATATGGGTTGATGGAGAAGAATGAGAAAGCAAACAAAAAAGGCAATCAAACAGACAATATATGTTGTTGCTATACTAGTTACGATATTTATACTACTTTCGGTATTCACAGCGAAACCAGAGCCGAGAGTGAGTAACGATGTACTGCAATACAAGCCATTAGTTGAGAAGTATGCGGAAGAATATCAAGTCGCCTCTTATGTGAATGTTATGTTAGCCATGATGATGCAGGAATCCGGAGGTAGGGGCACAGACCCAATGCAATCTTCGGAGAGCTACTGTGGTCACAGAGGTTGTATTGATGATCCGGAGCTTTCCATTAAGCAAGGGGTCTATTATTTCTCGGAAACATTGAAAGCAGCAGATTTTGATGTTGAACTTGCGGTTCAGTCCTACAATTTTGGTAAAGGCTTTATTCAGTATGTCCACAACACCACCGGATCATATTCATTGGAGGCGGCTATTGCATTCTCGCAAGAAATGTATGAAAACGCCCCAGATAAGTCAATCTATACATGTTTAAGGGAAGAAGCAAAACAATATAATGCATGCTATGGAGATATTTATTATGTAAGATCTGTTATGGGCTATTTAGAGGGACTAACTGTTTCCTCGTGACGAATTAGGAATAAACCAAATAGTTGTTTTAAAGGATGCGACCTTATAAAATTGGATTAGTAAGTCTAGATACGAGTTGCCCCTAGTATATGTCGACTCTAGTAGTGGGGCAATTAGTAATGAAAAAGAAGGAGGAGTGCTAATGGTTAAGGAAATATTTACAGAAAAAGCACCAGCAGCGATTGGACCTTATTCTCAAGCTATTGATGCTGGAAATCTACTATTTGTATCTGGCCAAATTGGAATAAATCCAGCAACTGGTGAGGTTGTATCTGGCATAGAAGCACAAACCAAGCAAGTTATGGAAAATTTAAAGCATATACTTGCTGAAGCTGAGGCTGATTTTTCACAGGTTGCCAAGTTTACTATTTATTTAGCTTCGATGGATGACTTTGCTACCGTCAATGAAATTTATGGTAGTTACCTACAAAAGCCTTATCCAGCACGTGCCACAATTGAAGTAAGCCGCCTACCAAAGGATGTGCTAGTTGAAATAGATGCTATTGTAGTGAAATCATAAGGAGGACATGTTAATGGATAATTTTTTATATTATAACCCAACTAAATTAATCTTTGGAAAAGGGCAGTTAAATGCACTTCCAGAGCAAGTAAAGCAATATGGTACTAAAGTGTTAATCGTATATGGTGGAGGAAGCATTAAACGTAATGGTATATACGATAATGTGTTAGCAAAATTAGCTGAAATAAACGCAGAAGTATTTGAACTGTCAGGAGTAGAACCGAATCCTAGAATATCAACAGTTCGTAAAGGAGTAGAAATTTGTAAGCAAGAGGGGATAGATTTCTTACTTGCTGTTGGTGGCGGAAGTACGATTGATTGTACGAAAGCGATAGCCGTTGGTGCGAAAACAGATATTGATATGTGGGATATTGTTACGAAGAAAGCTTCAGCGACAGATGCACTGCCATTTGGAACGGTATTAACGCTTTCTGCAACAGGCTCAGAAATGAATAGTGGCTCGGTTATTACGAATTGGGAAACGAATGAAAAGCATGGTTGGGGAGCAGCACCATACACCTATCCTAAATTCTCTATTCTAGATCCAGTACATACTTTCTCTGTACCAAAGGATCAGACTATTTATGGTATTGTTGATATGATGTCCCATGTATTGGAGCATTATTTCCATCAGGAAACGAATACTCTCATACAGGACCGTTTCTGTGAGTCTATTCTCATCACAGTGATGGAAACTGCACCGAAGCTATTAGAAGACCTTGAAAACTATGAGTATAGAGAAACCATTATGCTAGCAGGTACTCTAGCTCTTAATAATATGTTAAACATGGGATTTCGCGGAGATTGGGCAACCCATAATCTAGAGCATGCAGTAAGTGCAGTACATGATATCCCACACGGTGGAGGATTAGCCATCCTATTCCCGAACTGGATGAAGCATGTATTAGATGATAGTAATGTATTACGCTTTAAACAACTTGCTGAAAGAGTATTCCAAGTTGATGCAGAAGGAAAAACAGATCGTGAAGTAGCAATAGAAGGTATTAATAAACTTCGTGAATTCTGGAATAGCATCGGTGCCCCATCCAAACTTACGGATTATGATATTGATGAAAGCACTGTTGAATTGATGGCTGAAAAGACAGTTGTAGCAAATACAGAGTACGGGAATTTTAAAAAGTTAACGAAACAAGATTCGATAGAAATTTTCAAAGCAAGCTTATAAAGTACAAAAAAGTGACATATTATTTCCCAGGTAATAAATAATGTCGAATTTAAAAAGAAGAACTAGCCTATTGATAGATGGCTAGTTCTTCTTTAATAGCTGCACGAATTTTATCTAAGCATTCTTCTGGTGTTTTTCCGAAGATGCGTCTGTTGTTAACTAATGCGTACGGTTTTACTCGGCATAAACCGCAAAAAGATAGACAGTCAGAGGTTAGAACAGCAACCTCAGGGAACTCTTTTTCTAATATTTCTTCTAAATTTAGTGTGGTAATAGCATTACCATCACAGATTTCGACAACAACTATACCCATTACATATCACTTTCTTTCAAGAGATTAAAAGGAATGATTGAATGATAGCATTGCCAATTCATCATTTCAATATTCGTGCTCATCTTTAGGAATTTGCCTTGTCAACGAAGCTCATTCTAACCCAGTTTCTTTGTTTCCAACGTCGGAGCATTAGGACTCCACGTAACCATTCATCAGCAATAAATCCAATCCAAATCCCAATTAGTCCAAGACCTAAGAATATACCGAAGAACCATGCAAAGGTAACACTAATGCCCCACATTACAAGTATCCCGATATACACAGGAAATTTAACATCACCTGCTGAACGTAAAGAACTGATCATGATTAAATTAAATGCTCTACCAGGTTCCAGTACAACCGTCATTAACAGTAAGACCGCACCTGCTTCAATGATGGAGCCATTATCGGTAAAGATACCTAAGAATGGTTTAGCTACAAGGTATACAATACCTGCAGTTGCTAGTGAAATAAAGATGGAAATTTTTAAGCTCTTTAGGGCCCGAACATAGGCATCTTCAATTTTCCCTGCTCCAATCATATGACCAATAAGTATTTGGGTGCCTTGGCCAATGGCAACGGAAAATAAAAAGATAAACATCATGATATTTTGTGTATACACTTTCGTTGTAATGGCAATGGTTCCTAACTGGGCAACGAAGTAGGTGATCACCATTTGACTTGCATTATACGACAATTGCTCGCCAGCAGAGGGAACACCGATTTTCAATAGACTCTTAACATGATTTTTTTCGTAGCGGAATAAATTGGCAAAGTTTAAATCCCCATGTGTACGTTTAACTAAGAGGATGACGAGTGCAATAAATCCAATAAAGCGACTAATTGCTGTTGAATAGGCAACCCCTTCAACCCCTAGTATTGGAAACCCAAACGGGCCAAAGATAACAAAGTAGTTCCCAATCACATTAATGATGTTCATGATGATGGTAACAACCATGGTATCCTTCGTATAGCCATAGCTTCGTAAAATAGCTCCGGTAGTCATAATTAACGCTTGAACGAAAATTAATCCACCGACAATTTGCATATAGGCTAAGCCTTCATCCATTAGTTCATGTGGTAGGTCCATTAAGGCTAATATAGGTTCTGCCCATATGAATAAGGCAATACTTAATACTAATGAAAATATTAGGTTCATACTTAAGGCATTTAGAGCAATTTGACCAGCTGTTTTAGGCTTTTCTGCTCCTATATTTTGGGCGATTAGAACTGCTGCCCCTTGTGCTACAAAGCCAAACATTACGATCACAACTGATAAAATTTGGTTTCCAACCCCAACAGCAGCTACCGCATTATCGGAGTATTGACTTAGCATTAAAGTATCTGCATTCCCCATTAACATATGGAGGAGTAATTCAATGAAGATTGGCCAAGTAATCGCAAATAACGTTAAATTTTTTGTGTTTTGTTTATCCAAGCTGTACCCTTCCTTCTAATCAATAGAAATAGTTTACAATGAATCTTTACAAATAGGAAGATATTTTTGATTATTTGTTAGAAAGAAAAAATTGCCCTCCAGTATTCTGGAGAGCAATGGATTATCATTAGATTAACGCGCATTTGTTGGCTGCATGAGCCCTGTACCGATTTCTTCTAAGTAATGACAAGCGGCCTGGTGGCCATTCTCACCTTGTCCTGTATCGCGTAGCTCGGGGATTTCTTTTGCGCATCTTTCTGTAGCAAATGGACATCTCGTATGGAATCTGCATCCAGTAGGTGGATTAATAGGGGAGGGAACATCACCAGTTAGGATAATTCGCTCCCGCTTTTTATCAGGATCAATACTTGGTATGGCAGATAATAATGATTTTGTATAGGGATGCTGTGGATTAGTGAACAGCGACTTTTTATCAGCGATTTCTACAATTTTGCCTAAATACATGACGATAATACGATCGGATATATGTCTTACAACCCCTAAATCATGAGAAATAAATAAGTACGTAAGGTTAAATTCTCGTTGCAGCTTTTTTAATAGATTAATAACTTGAGCTTGAATGGATACGTCTAAAGCGGAGACTGCCTCATCACATATAATCAGTTGTGGTTCTACTGCTAGTGCACGAGCAATGCCAATTCGTTGACGTTGCCCACCGCTGAATTCATGTGGGAATCGATCAATTTGATGTTTTCCAAGTCCGACGATTTCCATTAACTCAAGTATTCGTTTGTTTTGTTTTTCTTTAGGAACAGTACGTTGAATGGACATGGCTTCCCTTAAGATCTCTCTTACCGTTTGCCTTGGATTAAGGGATGCATACGGATCTTGAAAGATAACTTGTATATTTTTTCTTTCTTTACGCATTTCGCTTTTACGCAATGCTAATAGGTCCTTACCATCAAATTCAACATGCCCACTTGTTGGTTCGTCTAAACGCAAGATAGCTCTTCCTGTAGTAGATTTACCACATCCAGATTCCCCAACGATGCTAACGGTCTCTCCCTCATAGACAGAGAATGACACGCCATCGACAGCTTTAACATGGTTAATAGTTCTTCCGAATATGCCACCCTTGATTGGAAAGTGCTGCTTCAAATCGGTTACTTTAAGAATTTCTTTCCGCATGCCTCTTCACCTCCGTAGTTCCTTCCCATTCATCTGAGTAAATCCAGCAGCGTGCTTGGTGATTATGTTCATCTACAATTAATTCAGGTAAGCTATTGCACATTTCTGTTGCATACGGACAGCGCGGTGCGAAGCGACATCCAGGCGGAAGCTCTGTTGGGCTAGGGACAGTCCCTTTAATAATGGGTAAGTCGCCTTCGATATCCTCGTCATGTGATGGCAATGAGTTGATTAGCCCAACAGTGTATGGATGCTTCGGTTCTTTGAATAATGTTTTCACATCAGCATATTCCACTACTTTTCCGCAATACATGACTGCTACATAATCACAAGTTTCGGCTACTACGCCTAAATCATGAGTGATGAGCAAGACAGACATATTTAATCTTTTCTGTAAGTCCTTTATCAATTCTAGTATTTGTGCTTGTATCGTTACATCTAATGCGGTGGTAGGTTCATCTGCTATAAGTAAGTCTGGATTGCAAGCGAGCGCAATGGCAATCATAACACGCTGCCTCATACCACCAGAAAGCTCATGAGGGTATTGGTTAATTCGCTTTTCTGGAGATGGAATCCCTACAAGCTTCAGCATTTCAATCGATTTTTTTCGAGCCTCCGCTTTGTTTAGTTTTTCATGAATTTTATAAGCTTCACTTATTTGCTGACCAATAGTATAAGTTGGATTTAAAGATGTCATAGGCTCTTGGAAAATCATCGATATTTCGTTACCGCGGATTTTTCTCATTTCGTTATTCGATTTCTCTAA
Organism: Ornithinibacillus proteolyticus; assembly: GCF_039581225.1. Lineage (NCBI taxonomy): Bacteria > Bacillati > Bacillota > Bacilli > Caryophanales > Bacillaceae > Ornithinibacillus > Ornithinibacillus proteolyticus. The sequence goes on from NZ_JBCPXV010000043.1 coordinate 21,964, forward strand.
TAGGTTTTCTCCCTTAAAGATAATTTCACCGCCGACTATTTTTCCTGGACTATCAATTAAACGAAGAATAGATAGGGATGTAATACTCTTACCCGATCCGGACTCTCCAACAATCCCAAGCGTTTTTCCTTTTGGTAGGCTAAACGATACACCGTCGACAGCTTTTACTTCTACCTCCTCCGTGAAAAAGGATGTTTGGAGATTGTTTATTTCTAATATATTTTCATATACAGATTGAACGGTCATTCCTGTCACACCTTTCTAAGCTATAAAACTATGGTTAATTTAAGTCAATACGCTTATTGAGATAACGATAGGTAATATCGACAATTAGATTTACTAGTACAAAGAGTAAAGCAGCAACTAATACGGTACCTTGAACGAGTGGAAAGTCCCGTGCTTGGATAGAATCAATGACTAATTTCCCCATTCCATTAATAGCAAAGACGGTCTCTGTTAAAACAGTTCCACCTAATAGGGATCCAAATTGAAGACCAACAACAGTAACGACAGGGATTAAAGCATTTTTAAGTGCATGTCGATAAATGACGACTCGTTCTTTTGCGCCTTTTGCACGTGCAGTTCGGATATAATCTTGATCAATAACTTCTAGCATACTTGATCTTGTCATTCGAGCGATAATGGCTGCTCCACCGGTTCCTAATGTAATGACTGGCAGGACTACTTGTTCAAAGCTTCCCCAGCCGGATGGTTTAAACCATGCCGTGTTATCGAAAAATGGTACCCAACTCGGTAAGTCCAGACCAATAGCGAACCATTGTATTAACATTAACCCTAGCCAGAAATTTGGCATGGATAGACCAAATAGAGCAATAATCATTAAGGAAACATCCCGGATAGAATATTGCTTAACAGCGGAAACAATCCCGGCAATCAATCCTAAGAAGATGCTAAGTACAATACTATAAAAAGCTAGTTCTACTGTAACCAAAATACGCACACTGATTTCAGATGTTACATCTCGACCAGTTCGAATTGAATTTCCTAAATCCCCTTGTAGAAGATTCGATAAATAATTCCAATATTGTACATGATACGGATCGTTTAGACCTAACCGTTCACGAATATTTTCTACTTGTTCTTTTGGTGCACTTTCACCCGCCATAATTTGTGCCGGGTCCCCAGGTACAAGATGTAATAGGCTAAATACGATTAATGTTACACCTAGTAATACAGGGATTGTTTGAAGTACACGTCGAATAATAAATACGAACAATCTACTGCACCCTCTCTATTTTTTTGATTTTGGATCAAATGCATCTCTTAACCCATCTCCCAGGATATTAAAGGCTATAACGACGATGACAATAGCGGCTCCCGGAAAGAAAGAGACATGTGGCGCACTATACAAATAGTTACGTCCATCACTTAACATTGCTCCCCATTCTGGGATCGGAGGTTTTGCCCCGAGTCCTAAGAACGATAAGCCGGTAGCGGTTAAGATTGCAGTAGCAATACTTAATGTTATTTGAACAATTAGAGGTGATAAGGTATTCGGTAAGATGTGTTTAAAAATAATTCGAAAGTCACTTGCTCCAAGTGCTTTTACAGCATCAATATACTCCAGCTTTCTCACTGCTAACGTTGAGCCTCTAACAATTCTTGCAAATACAGGAATCGAAAATATGGCGATAGCAATAATAACATTTTGTATGCTTCCACCTAGTACACTAACAATTGCTAAAGCTAGCAGTATACCTGGAAATGCTAGTAGAACATCCATACACCGCATAATAATTGAATCTACACGTCCCCCATAATATCCGGATATAATTCCTATTACGGTCCCAATAATCGCTCCTAATATAACGGAAGAAAAGCCGACACTTAATGTAATAGACATTCCTTCGATAATCCGACTGAAAATATCTCTACCATGGTGATCGGTTCCAAACCAGTGGTCGGCGGAAGGGGGAGCTAGTTTGTTTACAAGATCACCAGAATCTTCGGGATAAGGTACAAAATAAGGCCCGATAAGGGAAAGTAAAATAAAAAAGAAGAGGAGAATTCCTCCTATTACAGCGGCTTTGTTTTTCCTAAATTTCTTTAGGAAGGTTTTCATACGATGAACTTGCACATTTCGATGTTGGTCATAAATAGAAGGTTGATTTTGTAATGGTTGTCCCATAATGCAATTTACACCCTTTCTAGCAAGCTATAATTATCTGTTTATTCCATTGATTTATACTATTATATCATCATAGTCTATTATGACAATAAATAATTAAAAAAATAGTCTTGTAATTTGTACTACTATCATATATATTAATATGTATCTGTAATATTCAGACACTTTATAATTCCATGAGTGTCTACTAAAACGAAATGGGGGTATAAACAAGTGAATTTGTCAAAAAGATTACTCGTTTTTCTTGCAACAGTGCTAATGCTGAGTTTTGTACTTGTAGCATGTGCAAGCGAACCAGATGAAAATGGTTCACCAACAGATGATGGTGACACAGAGGAACCAGCTGACAACGGTGAGGATACAACAGACGGTGGTGAAACCGATGGTCAAAGTGGTGGTAATGACCTAGTTATTGCTAACTCTTCTGATGCTGTTTCATTAGACCCTGCTGGATCTAACGATGTACCTTCTAGTAATGTTGCTGCAAATATTTATGAATCTTTAGTTAAACAGGATCAAAATATGGAATTGCAGCCAAGTCTAGCTGAAAGCTGGGAGCTCGTAGAAGATAATGTATGGGAGTTTAAGCTTCGTGAGGGAGTTAAGTTCCATGATGGATCAGACTTTAATGCGGAAGTAGTAAAAATGAATATCGAAAGAGTACTTGATAAAGATGTCGCATCGCCACGTTCGTTCTTATATAGTATGGTTACAGATATTGAAGTGGTGGATGATTATACGGTTCGATTTACGACTGAATTTCCATTCTCTCCACTTCCAGCCCACTTAGCACATAATGGTGGAGCAATGGTGTCCCCTAAATTAATTGAGGAAGACTATGCTGCCATGGAAGCAGGGGAAGAACCAGGTAGTGTGATTAATGAAAACCCAGTGGGCACAGGTTTCTTTAAATTTGAAGAATGGGTACCTGGTCAGCATATTAAGTTAGTTCGGAATGATGATTATTGGGGAGAACCGGTAAAATTAGATTCTGTTACCTTTAAAGTTGTTTCAGAAGATTTGACACGAGTAGCAGAGCTAAGAACAGGAGATTCTCATATTTCTGACCCGTTAAGTCCTTCAGATGTAGCAGAAATTGAAAATACAGATGGATTACATGTTAATACACAAGGAAGTGTAAGTTTATCTTATGTTGGATTTAATATGGAAAAAGAACCATTTAATGACCCTCGGGTCCGCCAAGCAATTAATATGGCGATTGACAGGTCGCAAATCATTGATGGTATTTATAATGGTGTAGGAATTCCTGCCATTGGACCATTAGCACCAGACGTATTTGGATATGATCCAAATGTACCTGGTTTGGAATATGATCCAGAAAAGGCGAAAGAGCTCCTTGCTGAAGCAGGCTTTGAAGACGGGTTCTCGACTACACTTTGGACTAATGATAACCGTGAGCGTATGGATATGGCTACCAATGTTCAAGCACAATTAAAAGAATTTGGTATTGAGGTTGAGATAGAAGTTATGGAGTGGGGAGCATACTTGGATCAAACAGCTAATGGAGAGCATGATATGTTCATTCTTGGTTGGTCGACCGTTACAGGTGATGCAGACTACGGACTCTATGCGTTACTACACTCTGACAATGTTGGTGAACCTGGTAACCGTACATTCACACAAGACCCAGAGTTAGATGCATTACTTGATGAGGCGCGTCAAACATCTGATGCGGAAGAAAGAGCAGAGCTTTATAGACAAATTCAAGAAATGCTTGTTGATATCGCACCAATGCTATATATCCATCACCAAGAATACTTATTAGGTGTTAGCGATAAGGTACAAGGATTAATTCAAGATCCGACTGGTATCCTTCGCTTACAAAATGTTACATTAACTGAATAGTAATATAATAGAAGAAAGGGGCTGGGACATAACTAGCCAAGAATAATAAAAAAATGGTTCCGATCATCGTTTTTGGATGATTGGAACCATTTTCATTAGGCTATTGTCATTTTTTTAATTTAACTCGCTTTAGAGGCGGTG